>CAVQCU010000157.1:0-7859 GCA_963710995.1 uncultured delta proteobacterium | reverse complement strand
ATGTCCTGTACTGGTTCGGTTAAGAGTATTGCTACCCGCCGGGCAGGGCAGGGCCGTCGTTGAGTCAGAAAATCCCGCACCGCCGATTGCATCTTAAGCGAGTTTGCCTATCTTGTTGCGTATGCCCGTACGCAAAATTTGCATCCTGCCTCGTACGGCCAGATTGGTCCGTACCACGGACACCCCAACGAAACGGCCATAATTGACAAGAAAAAATGCGGGCCGCCGGCTATCCGGCGTACGCATTTTATCCGTCCGCCAAGCCCTTTTTCGTACGCGGCCGCATACGAACTCGGACGAAAATAGCCAAATCGTTGCCTGTAACGCTGACCAACCGTATTGCTGGAAATAAATTCTACTATAGCCGTAAGTTAAACAAACTGGGTACTTAATGCTACGAATCAATGATATTATCGATAAAGCCCAAACTTATCTGCCGCCAGAAAATCTGGAAATGATTGAGAAGGCTTTATATTTACTCAGCTTCAGTTCATCAGGGACAAGTAAGGTTATCCGGTGAGCCATATCTTACTCACCCGATGGAAGTCGCGGGAATTCTGACGATATGAAAATGGATGCCGCGACGATCATCAGTGGATTGCTGCATGATACAATCGAAGATACTTTAACTACAGCGGAACAGATTGAAAAGGAATTCGGCAGGGATGTGGCTTTTCTGGTCGGGGGATTAACAAAGCTCAGCCGTATTTCTTTTGGTTCTCAGGAAGAAAGACAATCGGAAAACTTTCGTAAAATGATTTTGGCCATGTCCCCCGATATTCGGATTTTGGTAGTACGTCTTGCTGACCGTATTCACAACATGAGGACGTTTCAATATCAACCTAAGGATCAGAGAATTTATATTGCCAAGGAAACAATGGATATATATGCACCGTTGGCCAATAGGCTGGGAATTAACTGGATGAAGATGGAATTGGAAGAGTTATCTTTCAGTATTTTGGTCCCGATGCATATAAGAATTATCAACGCGGGTCGATAAAACGAATGAATCCCGCAATCGTTATACTGAAGAAGTTAAAAATATATTGGCTCTGAATTGGAAAAATCTTCCATTAAATGAGAGGTGAAGGAAGAGCAAAACATCTTTACAGGATCTACAAAAAGATGCACGAGCGGCACATCAATTTTGACGAAGTTTATGATTTGATCGCATTTCGAGTAATACTCGATTCCGACAAAGATAAAACTTGTTATGAAGTACTAAGCATAGTGCATGCCTTATGGAAACCTGTTCCCGGGAGGTTCAAAGATTATATCGCCATGCCCAAAGCAAATAATTATCAATCTTTGCATACCGCAGTTATAGGGCCATACGGGGAGAGAATGGAAATCCAAATCAGAACGAAAATGATGCATGAATGGGCGGAAAAAGGTATTGCTGCTCATTGGCGCTATAAGGAAGGGCTTTCCTTTAAGAATAGTGAAGAAAATCAAATAAAAAAGCTCAGAGAAGTGATGGAGATACAGCATGAAATTAAAGATCCGAAGGAATTCATGTCCAATCTGAAATTGGCGTTATTTCCGGAAGAAGTTTATGTTTTTACACCCAATGGCGATGTCAAATCTTTTCCCAAGGGAGCCACTCCCATTGATTTTGCATACAGCATTCATACCGACGTTGGTAATCAGTGCATTGGAGCTAAAGTAAATAAAAGCATCGTTCCGTTAAAATATAAACTGCAAAATGGTGAAACAGTTGAAGTCATAACACAAACCGGTCACCATCCCAGTAAAGACTGGCTGAAATATGTAGTAACAACGAGAGCAATTTCCAAGATCAGAAATTGGATTAATTTAGAAGAGAAGAAAAACAGTCTGACTTTGGGGCGCGATTTGCTGGAAAAGGAATTTAAAAGACATAATTTAAAATTCGGAAATTATGTTAAGTCGGAAGAAATTAAAAAAGTATTTGTCGAATGTTCTGTAAATCATCTTGATGATTTAATTTCTCAGGTAGGTCTTGGACGGATTTCAGCCAAGCGCGTAGTTAATTGTTTTCTGGCCGAGGAATTGGTTGATGTTCCCGAGCCGGTCACAGATAAGATAAAGAAGAAAAAGACTGCTTCGCCATCAATGGGTGTATCACTTAGTAGCGGTGAAGATATAGAAGATATAATGATAAATTTTGCAAAATGCTGCAATCCCATTCCCGGTGATGAAATATCGGGCTATATTTCACGTGGGCGCGGTATTATAGTGCATACAAAAAATTGCCCATACATGAAAAAAATGGATGCGGAGAGGATTGTCGGTGTGGAATGGAACGTCAGGGAAGAGTATACTTATCCCGTCCACATTAAAGTTATCTGCGACGATCTCAAGGGTATTTTAACGGAAGTTAGTTCCGTAATTTCATCTTTTGACATCAATATCAGTTATGCGCAGATAGAAACAATCGACATGGTTGCTACCTGCAATTTTGTAATAGACATAAATAATTTACAACAACTTAATCAAGTCTCATCGGCGATTAGACAGTTGAAATTTGTTAAATCCATTGAAAGGTTACGCCATTTCTGAAATTTGAGAAATTTATCCATTTGATTGTTGACAAACAAAGTGACTCTGCTATAAGCAAGCGCAAATTTAGAATAGGTGAAGTTATGTTTGATAAGAAAAAGATATTGTCCATGCTGGGCATTTTAGCACTGATATTTTTTGTTTGCGGAGTTTTGGAACTGTCTGCAGCTCCCAAAAAGCATTTAATCGTCATTGATCCGGCTCATGGAGGTCAGGATAAAGGCATTGGGCTGACGGATAAGGTTGCCGAAAAAGATATTACACTGGCCGTTGCTTTGGCCGTACGGAAAGAACTCGCCAAAGAAAATAATTTGGAAGTTATTTTAACCCGTGATTCAGATAAAGAGGTTAGTCTGGAAGATCGGAAAAAAAATATTGCAAAGATCAAACCGGACTTTGTTATAAGTCTCCATACTAATGCCGGATTTGGTAAGAGCGCTGCCGGCTTCGAGCTTTATTATCAGGAACTAAATAAGGATGGAATAAAAGAAAAAAGACGGCTAAAGGTGATGCGCGGCAGGGAAAAATAAATATCTTAATGACTCTGTCAGATTGGCCAGGATTATTCAAGAAAACTTAAATACTTTATTCCCGCGAAAGGGCAGGGGCATGCGGAGGGCTGATTTGCCGATAATTGAGGGTTTGCTTGTGCCGGCTGTGGCTGTGGAAATTGGTTTTGCCACTAATCCTGAAGACAAAAAGAAATTACTTTCTTTAAATACACAAACAGAAATTGCCAAGGCTCTGGCAAAGAGTATTAAATCATTTTATAGGTGATTCGAAATCGAAAGAAAATCAGGCAGAAAATTCGGCGAACTAAGACCGATCAATATTACCAATAATTACTTGAAGAACACTGCTGGTTCCGTTTTGGTGGAATTTGGCAATACCAAAGTAATTTGTGCGGCATCTTTGGATAATAAGCCGGCGCCTTTTTTAAAAAATACAGGAAAAGGCTGGCTGACGGCTGAATATTCGATGTTGCCCATGTCCACACAAACGCGGACAACGCGGGAATCCATCCGCGGCCGTTTAGGAGGCCGGACGCACGAAATCCAGAGAATGATTGGCCGTCAGCCAGCCTTTTCCCGTGTTCTTCAAAAAAGGTGCTGTCTTATTATCTAAAGATGCCGTGCAGATTACTTTGGTATTGCCAAATTCCGCCAAAACGGAACCGGCAACGCTCCGAGTATTTATTGGTGATGCTGATAGGTCTTAGTTCATCGAACTGTCTGCCTGAATTTCTTTTATTTCGATCACCTGTAAAATAATATAATACTCTTAGCCAAAGCTTTGGCAATTTCGGTTTGTCTTTTGGCGGAAATTAATTTTTTCTTTTCTTCCGGATTTGTGGCAAAACCAATTTCGACAACTAAAGCCGGCATAAGCATTCCCTCCATTATCGGCATATCTGCCTCCTCATCCCCTGCCCTTGCGCGGGAATAAGTATCTATGTTTTCTTGAATAAAGTTAGCCAATCTGACAGAGTCATTAAGGTACTTGTTTTTTCCCTTCCGCGCATCGCCTTTTCGCCGTCTTTTTTTTTTTATTCCATCCTTCATTTAATCCCGGATAATAAAGTTCGAATCCGTCAGCTCTCTTTCCGAATCCGGCGTTGATATGGAGGCTTAAAAAAGTCCGGTTTTATCTTTAATATATTTTTTTCATCTCCTCAGAGTAACCTCTGTATCAGAATTCCGGGTTAAGATAACTTCAATATTATTTTCTGTGGCGAATTCTTTCCGTACGGCCAAAGCTACCGCCAGTGTAATTTCCTCTTCCGCAACTTTATCTGTCAGCTCAATGCCGGTATCCTGTCCTCCATGAGCCGGATCAATAACAATTAAATGCTTTTTCCGCTAGCAGACAGTTCAAAAGCTCCGCCAACTAAAAAACATCAATGCGAAAATGCCCAGCATTGACAATATCTTTTTCTTATTAAACATAATTTCACCTATCTAAATTTGCGCTTGCTTATAGCAGAGTCACTTTGTTTGTCAACAATCAAATGGATAAATTTATTAAATTTCAGAAATGGCGTAACCTTTCAACGGATTTAACAAATTTCAACTGTCTAATCGCCGATGAGATTTGATTAAGTTGATGTAAATTATTTATGTCTATTACAAAATTGCAGGTAGCAACCATGTCGATTGTTTCTATCTGCGCATAACTGATATTGATGTCAAAAGATGAAATTATGGAACTAACTTCCGTTAAAATACCCTTGATATCGTCGCAAATAACTTTAATGTGGACGGGATAAGTATACTCTTCCCTGACGTTCCATTCCACACCGACAATCCTCTCCGCATCCATTTTTTTCATGTATGGGCAATTTTTTGTATGGACGGTAATACCGCGCCCACGGGAAATATAGCCCGATATTTCATCACCGGGAATAGGATTGCAGCATTTTGCAAAATTTATCATTATATCTTCATATCTTCACCGCTACTAAGTGATACACCCATTGATGGCGAAGCAGTCTTTTTCTTCTTTATCTTATCTGTGACCGGCTCGGGAACATCAACCAATTCCTCGGCCAGAAAACAATTAACTACGCGCTTGGCTGAAATCCGTCCAAGACCTACCTGAGAAATTAAATCATCAAGATGATTTACAGAACATTCGACAAATACTTTTTTAATTTCTTCCGACTTAACATAATTTCCGAATTTTAAATTATGTCTTTTAAATTCCTTTTCCAGCAAATCGCGCCCCAAAGTCAGACTGTTTTTCTTCTCTTCTAAATTAATCCAATTTCTGATCTTGGAAATTGCTCTCGTTGTTACTACATATTTCAGCCAGTCTTTACTGGGATGGTGACCGGTTTGTGTTATGACTTCAACTGTTTCACCATTTTGCAGTTTATATTTTAACGGAACGATGCTTTTATTTACTTTAGCTCCAATGCACTGATTACCAACGTCGGTATGAATGCTGTATGCAAAATCAATGGGAGTGGCTCCCTTGGGAAAAGATTTGACATCGCCATTGGGTGTAAAAACATAAACTTCTTCCGGAAATAACGCCAATTTCAGATTGGACATGAATTCCTTCGGATCTTTAATTTCATGCTGTATCTCCATCACTTCTCTGAGCTTTTTTATTTGATTTTCTTCACTATTCTTAAAGGAAAGCCCTTCCTTATAGCGCCAATGAGCAGCAATACCTTTTTCCGCCCATTCATGCATCATTTTCGTTCTGATTTGGATTTCCATTCTCTCCCCGTATGGCCCTATAACTGCGGTATGCAAAGATTGATAATTATTTGCTTTGGGCATGGCGATATAATCTTTGAACCGCCCGGGAACCGGTTTCCATAAGGCATGCACTATGCTTAGCACTTCATAACAAGTTTTATCTTTGTCGGAATCGAGTATTACTCGAAATGCAATCAAGTCATAAACCTCGTCAAAATTTATGTGCTGCTCGTGCATCTTTTTGTAAATGCTGTAAAGATGTTTTGCTCTTCCTTCGACTCTCCATTTAATGGAAGATTTATCCAATTCAGAGCCAATAATATTCTTAACTTCTTCCGTATAACGATTGCGCGCTTCATTTGTTTTATCGACGCGCGCTGATAATTCGTTATATGCATCGGGAGCAATATACTGAAAAGACAAGTCCTCCAATTCCATCCTCATCGAGTTAATTCCGAGGCGATTGGCCAATGGTGCATATATATCCATAGTTTCTCTGGCAATATAAATTCTCTTATCCTTTGGCTGATATTGTAAAGTCCTCATGTTGTGAATACGGTCAGCCAGGCGCACCAGCAAAATCCGAATATCGGCGGACATGGCCAAAATCATTTTGCGAAAGTTTTCCGATTGTCTTTCTTCCTGAGAACCAAAAGAAATAAGGCTGAGCTTTGTCAATCCCCCGACCAGAAAAGCCACATCCCTGCCGAATTCCTTTTCAATCTTTTCCACTGTAGTTAAAGTATCTTCAATTGTATCATGCAGCAATCCACTGATGATCGTCGCGGCATCCATTTTCATATTGGTTAGGATTCCCGCAACTTCCATCGGGTGAGTAAGATATGGCTCACCGGATAACCTTACTTGTCCCTGATGAACTGAAGCTGAGTAAATATAGGCCTTCTCAATCATTTCCAGATCTTCTTGTGGCAGATAAGTTTGGGCTTGATCGATAATATCATTGATTCGTAGCATTAAGTACCCAGTTTGTTTAACTTACGGCTATAGTAGAATTTATTTCCTGCGCTATTATTTGTTTGACTTGTTGTACTATCTCCTGAAGCGAGTATAACGTATTTTCTCCGGTCTTTCTAATTTTTAGTTCGACATTTCCCTGAATAAGATTTTTCTGACCGATAATAATTCTAAGCGGAATTCCGATTAAGTCGGCATCTTTAAACTTCACGCCAGCCCTTTCATCTCGATCATCAAAAATAACTTCAATGCCCTCGGCAAGCATCGAATTATAAAGATTCTCCGCAGCCTTCATTATGTCTTCCTCGTTTACATTTACGGGTGTTATAATTACCTGATAGGGTGCTAAAGGCATTGGCCAGACAATTCCGTTTTTATCATAATTTTGTTCAATACAGGCGGCGACTGTCCTTCCGATTCCAATTCCATAACAGCCCATAATCATGATTTTTTCCTGACCGTCTTTATCAATATATACTGCTTTCATCGCTTTGCTATACTTTGTTCCCAGCTTAAAGACATGGCCCACTTCAATACCACGCACGAATTGAATATTACCTTCGCATCGGGGACAATTATCCGTCGGCTCGACAATGCGCAAATCAGCAAAGGCTTCAACATTAAAATCCCTGCCGATATTAACATTCTTAAAATGGTAATTTTCTTTATTAGCGCCAGTAACAAAATTGACCATATCAATTACGGAATAATCGATAATTACTCGTACTCCAATATTCACGGGCCCGGCAAATCCCCGTGGCGCGCCGGTCGCCTTTAAAATCATTTCATCAGAGGCAAGTTCCAGTTCCGTTGCACCTAAATAATTTTTTACTTTAATCTCGTTAACTTCCTGATCGCCGCGGATAAGCACAGCGCAAGGCTGACCGTCGGCATTGAAAATTAAAGTTTTCACGATATCCTGCGGCTTCACTTCTAAAAAAGCACTAACTTCTTCAATCGTGCGCACATCAGGAGTATGAACATCCTCTAAAGGCAGCAAATCATCTTCGTATATTATTTTTTTTCCCGGACATGCTACTTCAGCCTTTTCCAAGTTGGCCGCATATGAACATTTTTCGCAAAATACCATGGCATCTTCACCGGATTCGGCCATGACCATAAACTCATGTGAGATTT
>CAVQCU010000156.1:0-3621 GCA_963710995.1 uncultured delta proteobacterium | reverse complement strand
CTCAGGAAATAGTTCAAAAACTGAACAGACCGCTTACCGCGACGAGCGCTAATCTATCCAGTGCGCCTGAATGCACGAGAACTTCCGAAGTTGCCGAACAAATCGGCGATAAAATTGACGCTATAGTTGATCTGGGCGATACTCCGGGCACTGCCGGTTCCACTATTATCGATGTTACATGCGATCCCCCGGTTATTCTACGCGAAGGAACAATAAGCAGAAAAACAATCGAAAAATATATTGATATTTAACGGCCTGTTACCCAAAAGATATCCGTCTAATTTGTCATCATGATTTAATTTGTCCTGAACATTATTTGACTTTATAAATACAGTCAAACCAAGCCTCGCCACTTTTACGACTACATCTACAACTATTCAGTAGCGGGCAGTTTTCATAAGTGCAGCCCCCTCTGGCAGGAGCCGGAGGCTCCCTATAATAATGAGACTCAAATTTCAAAAGCGCAGCGCATTAAAATTTGTAAGTCGAACTATCACTCGTGCGAAGCTAAGGGGGACTAGCTTGCAAGTCGAATTATCCCGTGAAGCAGAGGATAACGCGACCTCCCCCGAATTCCACCGCATTCATTCCCCGGCTGGAGCCGAGGGATTCCAAGTCGCGGGATTGAAAATCTCCTATGGTTTTACATAGTGATCAATGAACAGAGGGCGCCTGTTTATGTCCTTTTCCGTTTTTCATGAAGATGACCAAGGGGATCACAGCAAGCATCATGAACATCAGCAGATAATATACATCCATGAAGGAAAGCATCATAGCCTGCCGAACGAGTTCCGCATAAATGGTGCCTTCAGCACTTCCCGCATAACCCTTCAAGTCGAGCAATGGTGTTACCCGCTCCAGCATCAGGCGGAATCCCTTATCCAGCAGTGTCATATGATCCACGAGGTACTGCTGATGAATTTGCGCCCCACGGGATAGGAATGTCATGATGACGGCGATTCCTATACTACCCCCGATGTTTCTTAAAAGGTTCCACAGGGCAGTGGCATTGCCCATCTTTTCATTGCCAATGCCTGTAAAGCAAAGGATTGACAGAGGTACAAAAACAAACCCTGCACCAATGCCCAGAGAGCACATGGCGAGCACGACTGTCTGAAAATCGGTTGTCGTGTTAAATCCGGCCATTTTGCTTGCTGAATAGGCGAAGACAAAAAGTCCAAAAACAAGAAGAAGCTTTGGATTTACTTTTGAGCTCAGCGCTCCAGCGGCACCCAGGGATAGCATCATGATTAAGCCCTGCGGCATCATAACCATTCCGGCAAGAGTAGCAGTATACCCCAACAGATTCTGGACATACACTGGCGTAAGTACGAACAAAGACATCATCGAAAAAAAGGTTACGAAGGTAACCATGTTGCCGGAACTGAAAGAAACGTTTTTGAATACCCTCAAGTCAATGATGGGATTGTTGATAGAAAGTTCCCTGACAACCAGAAGAACCAGCGACACAACACAGATAATGCTCAAAATGAGAATAAAATCAGAGGAGAACCAGTCTTCACGCTGTCCCCTGTCCAGGATAATCTGCAGGGCCGCCAGACCAATTACCAAGAGGGAGATTCCCAGTATATCTATTTTCTGTTTTTCAATTTTCATATAATGTGGATCTTTTATGTATGCAAGGATCATGAGAATGGAAATGATGCCGATGGGCAGGTTAATGTAAAATATCCAGCGCCATGTCCAGTTATCCGCTATCCATCCGCCCAACGGGAGCCCTATCGATGGTGCGACAGTTGCCCCAACGCCAAAGATTCCCATGGCCTTGCCCCGCTCCTGTTCCGAGAATGTTTCAAACAGGATAGCCTGCGAGAGTGGCACCAGAGCTCCTCCACCTACCCCCTGTAAGACACGAAAGAATATTAATGAGTTTAAGCTCCAGGACAGTCCACACAAAAAAGAGCTTGTGGTGAACAGCGCGACGGAAAACATCAGATACCGCTTACGGCCAAACAAGCGGCTCAGCCAGTCGCTCATCGGCATAACGATGGCGTTGGCCGTGATATATGAGGTGATAGCCCATGCAGATTCATCAATCCCTGTCGACATGGTCCCCCGAATGTGATCAAGGGTAACATTGACGACCGATGTGTCCATTATCTCGATAAAAGTTGGCAGCATGACCGTCAGAGTGATCAGCCATTTAATCACAACAGTCTCCTTTATGATACCGGCTTATTCTATGATAATGGTTGGAACGACGGACATTCCAGCCCGTAGTGGATGCTTCGGGTCGGTCATATCACTTAAAACGATTTTTACCGGGATGCGTTGTACAACTTTGACAAAGCTGCCCGTCGCATTCTCCGGTGGAAACATCGAAAGGACAGAACCCGTTCCGGCCATGATGCTGTCCACCCGGCCTTTGTATGCTTTTCCCGGATACGTATCCACCTTAATGCGAACCTTTTGGCCTGCCTTTACTCTTGTTAGCTGCGTCTCTTTGTAATTAGCTATAATCCATACATCATGCAGGGGAACAACCGTCATAACTGGCTGACCAGGTCTGAGCTGGTCACCAACTTCTACAGATTTTCTGGTGACATAGCCTTCTACAGGAGAATAAATCTTTGTGTAACTCATATTCAATTTTGTCTCCTGCAGCATTGCTTCTCTCTGCTTTACCATAGAAGACCTGGCAGATAGGGACGACTTTACCTTCTTCACTGACGCGTTTTTCACCTCAGTGTTCGCGAGAGCTTGATTCAACCCTTCTTCCGCCGCTTTCAGCCTTGCAACAGATGTATCATAAATTGTCTTTGCCTGATCATAATACTCTTGAGAAACAGCCTGTGTCTTCAACAATTTTTCCGCCCGCTTGAAGTCAAGATCCGCCTTTTTCATATTTACTTTTTCAATTTCTATGTTAGCGGATGCCGATGCGACCTTGAATTTTGCTTCCGCATATTCCTTCTCCGTCAGTTCAATCTGGTGCGCCGCCTCGCTCTGCATTGACTTTTCCGCATCCAAAGTCGTAGACGCTTGCGCCACCCGGACTTCATAATCCTCCGGCTTAATTTCCAACAGAAGCTCTCCAGCTTTTACATATTGATTGTCATTCACATTTACGGAAGCGACCGTACCGGCTATTTTGGGGGCAACTATATGAATACGTCCTGAAATATAGGCGTCATCAGTGCTGATATAAGTGCGCATATACCAGGAATAAAACAAACATACCGCTGCAAAGACCAAAGCTAATAAAATAAGAAAAACGATTATTTTTTTTCTGCTGAACTTATTATTGATTTCTTCGGCCATTACCTTCTGCCTCCCCAAATAATCACGGGTATGAACCTCAAAACAAGCTGCGGGGTATTAAACCCTCCGCTTCGCGGTATTGTTCCCAATAGCCTTTGGCTATTGGATAATTCGACTAACAAACTTTAATGCGCTTCGCTTTTAAAGTTTGGGTCTCATTACAACTTACCAATTCCGACTTATGACCTTTAGGTTATACGCTACGCTTTCGGAATTGGAGTTTCACAATGAGGACAGGGCTTTTTGACTTCCTCATTACATTACATATCATTCATCAGTCTGATAACTACTTCTTAATAGCATCCCAGACAGCTTCTATTGCCTGATTGATCTGAACAT
>CAVQCU010000155.1:0-15138 GCA_963710995.1 uncultured delta proteobacterium | reverse complement strand
CGTCGGCTTAGTCGATCAACTGGAGAAAATAACCACTAAATTTTTCGAATACAATTGCCGAAGGGACAATAAAAGTTCCAAGTATATCCTGGCAAAATATATGAACGCCCAGAAACGGTTCAAAAAGAAAAGGGCCGCCACACCTAAGCCGCCCGCGAACATGGATGAGTTACTTCAACGCTTTCAGGTGCGTTTGAATCATCTGACCAACTCCATCTTGACCGACCATCAGAACATTGAAAAGATAATTAGTGAAAACTTTACGACGCCCCTTTCATCAACACTCTTTAAAGGTTGTATTGAAAGCGGAAAAGACCTGTGTGAAGGCGGCGCGACAATAAACAGCAGCGGCATTCAGGCGGTAGGAATTACTGACGTCGCGGATTCGTTATTTGCCATTAACGAAGTGGTATACAAGAAGAAGCTTTATTCAATCCATGACGTCATCAACGCCATCAACAACAACTTTGAGGGGGAATATTATCAGCAGGTAAGATCGGCATTGCTTGAAGTCCCGAAATTCGGTCAGGATGGTTCCCGTGAAGCAATCGTTTGGGTGAATAAAACATTACAGATTTACGTCAACGCTTTGAACTCGGTTGCGAACTGTCCTAGAGGCGGCATATATACCGCCGGATATTACGCCTTGAATGTAAATGATGTTTACGGAAAGAAAACGCCCGCCTTGCCTTCGGGTAGATTGAGCGGCGTTTCTCTCGCTAACAGTATTACTCCTCATTATGGAATGGAGACGACTGATTTATTATCATCGCTGAATGCTGTTGCCGGTGTTGATTTTGTAAACTATGCCCCTAACGGCACCACGGTTACATTCACTGTTGACTCAGCGCTGTTTCAAGGTCCGGACGGAGTCAGAAACCTCTCCGGTATAATCAGTACGTACTTCGATAAAGGCGGCATGCAGTTCCAGCCAAACGTCATTGACAGACAAATATTATTGGATGCATACGATTATCCGGAAAAATACCCGCATCTCCTGGTTCGTGTTGCCGGTTACTGCTCATACTTTAATGACCTTTCCGATGATTTAAAAAAGATTATTATTAACAGAACTTGTTATTCCTAACTTTTGGCATTCGAAAATGAGATGAAAAACAAAAAATAAACAGAATCCTATTTGATGAGGTCACCTTATCCGCAATCTCATGGAAATAATATAATTAAAGATTACTGGTTGAAAGGTGTAACGATGTCGCTAAGGCGCGCCATTACACGTCGCTCTAATGGTCGCCATAGATGAATACTTCGATATTTCAGAATCACTGACGTCTGACAGGTTGCCGAATGGGTGTCCGCTAGATTCTTTGGAGGAGCAAAGAATCTAAAATTATTTGTTGCTTAATAGTTGACTAATTTTTTTCTTTACCAGTTCCTCTATTTTTCCACTTATGTATTCTTCTTTTGCCTCTATTCTTCTACTTATTGTTTTCATTTGGATTTGCATTACTAGCACTATCATCAGCAGACAAATAACAATAATACCAATAATATTATGTTCAGTCATAAATTCCATATCACGTTCCTCTAGTTAATTTAGAATGCTACTCTTTTTCAACCATTACCGATTGTAATGTAGCATAAAACGACAAAATTGAAAAACAAAACTTACAGAAAGTAACTTTTCCTCCGTTTTCTTCGGTATTTTTTTACCTTAATGATCACCCTAACAGATTCTCGGCACCAACTCACCCGTCGGCAAATCAACAATACGTTCGCCGCCGATTATAGTTTTCAGAACAACTCGTCCTCTATCACTAGCAGTCACACTGCCGATAATGGCGGCGTTCATACCATACTTGTGAGTCCTCATGGCGGACAAAACAATTTGGGCATCAGTTGCCGGACAGAACAAAACCATTTTTCCTTCATTAGCGAGGAACATCGGATCAAGCCCCAGTATTTCACAAACTCCTCTTACATTTTCGTTTACGGGAATATCGCGCTCGCTGATATTGATACGTACTTTGGCGTTCTTGGCAATCTCCGCCAGAATCGCACCCAGGCCGCCACGCGTCGCATCACGCATGCAGTGTATGTTGGGGCTTGCTTTTAAAATTGTGGTAATCAAATCGTTGAGCGGCGCCGAATCGGATAAAATATCCGCGGCAAGGCCCAGATTCTCCCTAGCTTTCATAATAGCCGCACCGTGATCACCAATAGTTCCGTTTAAAATTATTGCGTCACCCGATTGTATACTTTTTATTGATAACGTCCCCGGATATTCGACAATACCTATTCCGGAAGTGTTGATAAATA
Organism: uncultured delta proteobacterium; assembly: GCA_963710995.1. Classification (GTDB taxonomy): domain Bacteria; phylum Desulfobacterota; class Syntrophia; order Syntrophales; family Smithellaceae; genus Smithella. The sequence goes on along the minus strand of CAVQCU010000155.1, from coordinate 12,861 downwards.
TTCTATCCACAGCGCCGCGGGAAACAACCTTGGTATCACCGGTGACAATCTTCACGCCCGCGTCCGCGGCCGCTTCGGCCATTGCCTTGATGATTTTATCCAGCAAATCTACCGGAAACCCTTCTTCCAGAATGAAGCCGCAGCTAAGATACAGCGGTTTTCCACCGCAGACGGAAAGATCATTGACAGTACCGTGCACCGCCAGGGAGCCTATGTTGCCACCGGGGAAAAAAATGGGGCTGACGACATAGGAATCCGTGGTAAAACAAAATTTCTGAGAGCCGATTGTCAATACAGCGCTGTCTTCCAAGCGCTCAAGATAGGCGTTATTGAAATGAGGTAAAAACTTTTCTGCGATTAACTCATTGGATAATAATCCGCCGCCGCCGTGCTCCAGTAATATTTTATCGTAGTTCATGTATGTAACCTTTCTGCGTTATAGTATTAATGTGGTCATTCTTCTTATCTTTTTTATCCCGCTTAGTAAAGGGGGATGGAGGGGGATTCAATGAAACTCGCTCAGAACGAGCGTAGCGAAGTTCGCAGTGCAAGTTTAATTGTCCCAGGCGCGTAGCGCCGTGGGATAATAAGTACAAAACATAAAATCTTCCCTCACCCCTCTTTAGAAAAGAGGGGGATGAAAAACGTACCTGCTATTTATTTTAAAGCTCTTCTTATAGCAATCCTTTCTTTGTAATTGAACCAGCAATCACTGCCTGTCCCAAAGATACGCCGCCGTCGTTGGCGGGAACCTGACTGTGATAATAAACTTCAAAGTCTTTCTTTTTCAACTCGGTCACAGTTCCTTCTAGAAGTATCCGATTTTGAAAACAGCCGCCGGAGAGCGCCACGCCGTTGATGCCGGTTAGCTTTCGCATTTCAACGGACATTGCCACAAAAGCCGCAGTAAGTGTCGCATGAAAAGCGGAAGCTATTTCTTCCACGCTTTTCCTGGAGAAAATATTTTCCACAATGGTGCGGATTGCTGCCGATACATTCAGAATATACGAATCATCGGGATTACGCAATATGTCAAAAGGCAGCACTTCACCTGCTAATTCAGCTTTTGCTTCCAACTCCATTGCCGCCTGGCCTTCAAAACTGACCTTGCGGCGCAGATCCATTATGGCGGCAACTCCGTCAAACAACCTTCCCATCCCCGAGGATAGCGGCGAGTTGATCCTTGTCTCCATTATTTTATCAAGCAATTCAAAATCAGTTTGATCGGGTGCGAAATTCAAACGGTAAGCAATATCGGACCAAAATTGGCCATAGGCCTGCCTGAGTAAGCTCACACCAATGCGCCACGGTTCATGGATGGCCTTCTCGCCGCCCGGCAGAACAAAATATTGCAGATGGCCGAATCTCTTAAATTGGGTGGCATTAACAATTAAGAATTCACCGCCCCAGGCGTTACCGTCCAGCCCATAGCCTGTGCCATCCATCGCCAATCCGATTACATCGCCGTCTATTTGATTTTCCGCCATGCAACTGACAATATGAGCATGATGATGCTGAACATGGATTATTCTGGCTGCATTAAGTCCCTGTGCAACCTGAGTAGAATAATATGCCGGATGATAATCGCAGGCAATAATTTGCGGATCGGACTGAGTTATTCTTTTCATTAAGGCAAGGCTTTCATGGAAAAAATCCCGTGCCTGCGGTGTTTCCATATCGCCGATATGGGGAGTAAAAAAGGCAAAGTTATCTTTCAGGATACACTGTGTCGTTTTTAACTGCGGACCGAGAGCGAGCACTGCCGGATATGCTTCCTTCAGGAGAACAGGCCGGGGAGCATAGCCGCGCGAACGCCTCATCAGTTGCGACTTTCCTCCGGTAACAAAAGCAATGGAATCATCACAGCGCACCAGAATGTCGCGATTGTGAATTAAAAAATAATCAGCAATACCTTTTAATCGGGCAATAGCTTCCCTGTTACTGATACAGATCGGTTCATCAACCTGATTGGCGCTGGTCATAATCAGCGCCAGAAATTTATTTTCCAACAGTAAATAATGCAGTGGAGCATAAGGCAGCATGATGCCCAGATTGGGAATGGACGGAGCAACAAAAGTGGAAATCAGGGTGTTCTTTTTTTTCTTCAGAAGAACTATCGGCCTTTGCACAGAGGAAAGCAGAGCTTTTTCTTCATCATTAATTTCGGCAATCTGCATAGTCTGCTCAATATCCCTCACCATAATAGCCAGCGGTTTTTCTTCCCTGTATTTGCGCGAACGAAGTTTCTTTATCGCTTCATCGCTTGTCGCATCCACGCATAAATGAAATCCACCCAGGCCTTTGATCGCGAGCACATTGCCTGCGGAAATAAGTTCAATGGCTTTTTCCAGCGGATCGTCACAGGGAATAATTTTTCCTTCCGCATCCCATAGTTCCAACTTCGGACCGCAAGAAGGGCAGGCATTGGGTTCGGCATGAAAACGGCGATTGGCCGGATTCTCATATTCAGCGCGACACTTAGGACAAAGGGGAAAACAGGCCATGGAAGTATGAACACGATCATAGGGAATATCATTGATAATCGTTAAACGGGGGCCACAGTTGGTGCAATTGATGAAAGGATAGCGAAAACGGCGGTCGACAGGATCAAATAATTCATTTAAACAATCGGCACACACAGCGGAATCGGGAGCAATATGGGCATCACCCTGCCCTTCGTTGTCGCTGACGATAATTTTAAATTCCGTATCACCGGTAACTGTTATTTCTGAAGATGCAACGCCGGTAATGTTGGCCAGCGGCGGGAGTTCTTTACCGACACTGGAATAAAAACTTTCTATTGCTGACGCGGTTCCTTGGATTTCCACCAGTACGCCATCAGGACGGTTTTGCACGAAACCGCTTAAGCTATAGCGCACGGCCAGGCGGTAAATAAAGGGCCGAAAGCCGACTCCCTGAACAATACCGGTAAAAAGATAACGTGCTCTTTTGATCACTTTTTTTCTATTTCTTAAAAGCATCTATGCGTTTTGTAAGCCACGCGATCCAGGCATCCAGACCGGCTGTGGTCTTACAGGATACTTCAAATATTTTTAAATCCTTGTGCAGGGAAAGCGCGTCTCGTTTTGCTTTTTTCAGATCAAAATCCACATAGGGCATCAGGTCGATTTTATTGATCAGAAGCGCCGCTGATTCTTGAAACATTAAAGGATATTTTGCCGGTTTATCTGCGCCTTCCGGCGTGCTGAGCAGCATGATTTTGACGTTTTCGCCGATTTTAAATTCCGCCGGACAAACTAGATTGCCGACATTTTCGACAATAAGCAGATCTGTTTTGCTCAAATCGAAAGTGGGCAGAGCTTCGCGGATCATGTTGCCATCGATGTGGCAGGCGCCTCCGGTATTGATTTGCACAACGGGAATGTCGAGTTTGGCGATACGGTCGGCATCATACGTATCTTGAATATCACCTTCGATCACCCCAATTCGATATTTATCGCGAAGAGCCAAAATGGTGCGTTCCACCAAAGAGGTTTTCCCCGCGCCCGGCGAGCTCATTAGGTTAATAACATATACTTTATTTTTATCGAACAGTTCTCTGTTGTCCGCGGCAATTCGATCATTGGCGGCCAAAACATTTTTTACAACTGATACTTTCACTTTTATTACCTCCGTTAGTAATATTTGTAATGGGTGCAGCAAGTGCCTTCCGAAGAAACCATACAGGGCCCTATCGGATTCATTGGGGTACATAGTTTTTTAAATAAAGGACAATCCTGTGGAGCTTTTATGCCTCGTAAAATATCGCCGCAGCCGCAGCCTTTTATTTCCGCTGAATGAATTTCGGGAATCTTAAATTTTTTCAGTGCATCGAAGGCGGCATAGGCATCATTGAAAAACAGACCGCTGTCCGGTATCGACCCCAGACCGCGCCATTCCATAGTTGCCGTATTAAACATGGATCGCAGAAAATTCATGGCGCGGATATTTCCTTCGGGTCTAACGCCCCTGCTGTATTGAATCGCTACTTCTTTTTTACCGCTTTCGATCTGGGATAAAATCATCCAGATGCCTTCCATAACGTCCACCGGTTCAAATCCCGTGATTGCGGCGGCCCGATCGGCTTCAACGATCATTTTGTAGGCATCGGATCCTATCATTGTGCTGACATGGCCGGGGCAAAGAAAGCCGTCGATATTCAGCAATGGATCGGCAATTAAAGCGCAAAGCGCCGGAGGCACAATCTTATGCACGGAAAAGACGGAAAAGTTTTTAATGCCTTTTTTGCGGCAGTGCTCAACGGTGGCGGCAATTGTCGGCGCGGTTGTCTCAAAACCAATGCCCATCATAATTACTTCTTTTTGCGGATTGGACTGGGACAATTCGATACACTCATCGGCGGACGAGACTACCCGGACATCCGCGCCTGCCGCTCGTCTCTTCTGGAGGCTGTCGCCATTTGTACCCGGAACTCTGAGCATATCGCCGAAAGTAGCGAATATGGTATTTTCCTGACCGGCTAAATAAAGAGCTATATCCACATCACGCGAGGATGTTACACAAACCGGACAGCCCGGCCCGGAAATTAAATTGATGTTTGCCGGCAGGAGTTTTCGAATTCCGAAGTGTCCGATTGCGTATGTGTGACTGCCGCAGATTTCCATAATGGTTATAGGACCGGCAATCGCGTCAGAAACTTTGCTGATTTTTTTTAAGAGTCCCGCCACCAGCGCAGGATCACGATACTCGTCAATATATTTCATTGTCGATAAGCTCTTGTAACGCGGAGAGTTTTTCTTTAGCTGACTCTACATCTATCTTGTGAATTGCATAACCCGCGTGGGTAATCACATAATCACCAACGGCGACGGGTTCATCCACAATATCCAGACAGACCTCACGACGAGTGCCGCTGATATCAATGACCGCGTAATTATCTTCGTCAATCGAAATGATTATTCCGGGAAATCCAATACACATAATAAATTCCTAACGCCTATAGACGTGATAATTTCTAACTTATTAATCTACGTCCATTTCTAAAATTCGTAATTCTTCCGTTCCGCCTGTTAAAATTACTTCTTCCCCGCCGCATTTGGGGCAGATGGCCGAATATGTTTCCACTTCTAAATCCTTTTCGCAGGAAAAGCAATAGATAATGGCAGGGAGAATTTGAAAATCCAGTGAGGCATTTTCAGCAAATGTATTTTTTGCCTGCACTTCAAAAGCAAATTGTAAAGACTTGGACTCAATACAGGATAAGCGGCCGAAGGAAAGCGAAATGGAATTAACTTTGCTGAAATACTGCTGCGTCGCGTATTCCTGAACGATATTTAAAATAGATTCCGCTAAATATAGTTCATGCATTTTATATTCTTTCCAAAGTCACATTCAACTTGAATAATTCGGCCAGAAGAAATTTCTCCATAACCGGAAATTTCTCCCGCATGACAGGGGTCATTTCCATATTCATGTCGCCAAAATCCTGAGGAACGATGCACAAGAATATCGTCTCCGGCAATTCGTCCATTAGTTCTACTTTAAATAAGACATCAAAAAAAGTAACTTCATGAGCTGTTGTGGGAGGCGGCATGTGTGCCTGCATTTCCTCGGTATTGAAGCGGTAAATAGAACCGGGCGTATCCTTCGCCTTCAAAACATCGATCACAATCAAATTGTCGCAACTGCAAATTATATCTATCAAAGCGTAACCCAGTGTGCCGCCATCAAACATCTTGACGCTGTCCGAAGGTTTATAGCGCTCGGAAAACCAGCGAATAAAATGAACACCAAAACCTTCATCCGTAAGCAGAATATTTCCCACACCTAAAATAGTTACACAATTGTTTTCCGGCATTGATTCCTTTAATTCAATCGTTTAAACGGGACAATATGTTTTAGTTGTCCGTAATTGCCAAAAAAGGGGAGAATAAGTTCTTCTCCCCTTTCCTGTTACTCAATTCTTTAGAGCAGGATTGCTACTTTTTTTCTCTTTCAAACAAGACACCACTGACCATTGATGAAATAGTGCCCTGTTTGAGAACAGCATCATACCAGAAGGCCATGTAGATATGCACCACAATAAACAGGATAAAAAACCAGGTGAATATGTGGTGAATATAGCGTACCACGGCCAAACCGCCCATCAGATTTTCTATGGGCCGCAAAATCTTATAACATAATGCCGTGAAACCGGCATGATAACCAGCGCCCATCAGAATGAGGCCTGTAACCACGATAACAAAGACCATGAACATCAATCCGATATAGGCAAGTGATTGCATAGGACCATACAGCATTTTATGTTCCGGTGCATCCTTTCTGATCAGCAAATAAAATTTAACTTGCTCTACTGTGGATTTCACATCCGCCCAAGCAAAAAAATCTTTCCAGTCCGCATGGAAGCGAGAGAAGAATGCCAGGTAAACTCTCCACAGGAAAAGAAACACAAGTATTACCCCGAATAGGATGTGCACATAACGCACATTTCCCATAAGAAACTTGTGTACAGTGTCTCCCTGAGATACCGTAAACGGATTAGCAATATAGAATCCGGTAGCAATCAAAATAAATATCGAAAGAGCCATGGCCCAGTGGTTAATCCGCATTGCCACGGACCACTCTTTTTTACAAACGATTTTTTCCACTGTAACCTCCTTATTGCTTATGCCACTTTGAATTTTTTGACCTCATTCGTCTTCGGATCGATAATGTGCACCGCGCAAGCCATACACGGATCAAACGAATGGATTGTGCGGATAATTTCCAGCGGCTGGTCAACTTTCGCCAGTTTCGTTCCGATTAAGGATTCTTCATAAGGACCGCGCAATCCGTTTTTATCACGGGGCGAGCAGTTCCATGTTGACGGAACAATTGCCTGATAATTGGAAATTTTTTGATTCTCAATATTTATCCAATGACCGAGGGCGCCACGCGGCGGTTCTGTCATGCCGCGCCCCTTGGCCGGTTTCTTGGGCACATCACACTGTGTCCAGGTGCGGGTGTCGCCCTTCTTGATATTTGCGATCAGTTCATTCACCCATCCCTCGGTACTATCCGCTACCAGCTTGGTTTCCAAAGCGCGCGCCGCTGTTCTGCCTAAAGTGGAGAAGAGAACAGTCACGGGAAGCCCTGTCGCTTTAAGGGTGGAATCGATAAGCGGCTTAATGTTTTTATCACCCTGAGCATAACCGACAACCATACGAGCCAATGGACCTACTTCGTAAGGTTTGTTGTCATAGCGAGGAGCTTTGCACCAGGTATATTTTTCATTACCTTTTACATTGCCGTTCGCGTCATATCCTGTGTAGTCGGGGTCTGTAGTGCCTTTATAGGGATGCAGCGCTTCTTTTCCTTTGTACCAGGAATGTGTCACTTCTTCGGTAATTTTTTCTTCATCAAGCTTTAAGGGCTTGGCCAGATTTCTGTCTTTGACGATTCCGCGCGGGAAGAGCAGTTTGCTCCAATCGTCATCCAGAGGGAATCCGCCGTAAGACATATAATTCTTCACACCACCGCCGATACCTTTCAGACCTTCATCTTTATAGTATGTTGCAGCCAGAAGAACGTCAGGTATATAAGCTGTTTCGATAAAGTTTTTCATTTCCTTGAAACGGAACAAATACTGCCCCATACGTTCGGCATCAAATAAATCCATGCCTGAAGTAATGCCGCCGACAACCAGTGTCTGCGGATGAGGATTCTTTCCGCCAAGTATAGCCATCATCTGGGCGCCGACTTTGGAAATCTTCAGAGCGTCAAGATAATGGGAAAGAATGATTAAATTAGCTTCCGGCGGCAGTTTGTAGGATGGATTTCCCCAATAAGCATTGGCGAAAGGTCCAAGGCGGCCGGACTTGACAAACTTGGTAAGGCGTTCCTGAACGGCTTTATAGTGAGTTGCCGAACAGTTATAAGGATTGGGGCTGTAAACCTTGGCCATGTCGACAGCTTTTTTGGGATCAGCCGAAAGGGCGCTGACTACATCCACCCAGTCCAGACCATGCAGATGATAAAAATGCATGACATGGTCAGTCAGGTAAAGAGAAGCGCTGATCAAATTACGGGCGATTCTAGCGTTGGGCGGCGGTTTGATGCCGAAAGCATCTTCGCAGGCCAGAATGCTGGCTTCATAATGTACAAAAGTACAAACTCCGCAGAAACGCTGGACGATCAATCCGGCGTCACGCGGATCACGGCCCTTTAAAATTGTTTCAATACCGCGCCAGAGAGTGATACTGCTCCACGCGTCTTTGATAACATTATTGTTATCAACTTCTACTTCAATTCTTAAATGTCCTTCAATCCTGGTGATGGGATCGACAATTATTCTTTTAGTCATTATTTTTCACCTCCTGAGTGTCTGGCTCCGCTTGCCACTGCATGTACAGCAATACCGGCTACAGCGACACCGGTTAAGGCGATGCCAATATTATCAACTGTTTTTTCACCACCACCGTATGTTTTTTCATCAAGCGGTTTTTCCAGCGGGGCCATGGTATCCCAGAACGCCGGTTCGGTACAGCCTATACAACCGTGACCGGCCATAATCGGCCAGGAGATTCCATCGTTGAAACGAACCTTCCCGCAATTGGCATAAGTATAAGGCCCTTTGCAGCCCATTTTATATAAGCACCATCCCTTGAGCGCGCCTTTATCGCCCCATTCTTCAACGAATTCCGAGGCATCGTAATGCGGTCTTCTTTCACAATAATCATGAATACGCTTTCCGTAAGCCCATAATGGCCTGCCCAGTGAATCCAATGGAGGTAGAGAACCAAGCAAGAGGTAGTGGAGTAGCGTGCCTGTGAAATTAACGGAGTTGGGCGGGCAACCGGCGATATTAACCGTACTGATTCCTAATGCTTTACTGATGCTGACCGAATCGGTAGGATTTGGTTTTGCGGCCTGAATATTTCCGAAAGCCGAACAGGAACCGATACAGACAACAGCGGCAGCTTTGGAAGTGACTTCCTTGGCTACCTGAATACCTGTCTTGCCTTTAGGACCAAGTGTAAGGTATTTTCCGTTCAACCCTCTGGGTAAGGCGCCTTCAATGACACAAATGAACTTACCGGCAAAATCCGTAATGGCTTTTTCCAGATTCTGCTCTGCCTGATAGCCGGAAGCCGCCATCAGTGTTTCATGATATTCCAGTGAGATGGTATCAAGGAGAATATCATCAACATTGGGATAAGAAGAACGTAAGAAGGCTTCTGAGCAGCCGGTACATTCAGCAAAATGAAGCCACACCACAGGAAGGCGGCTGAAATTCTCCGCTGCTTTTGCGACCATCGGACGGAAAATCGGCGGAAGCATCAAAGCGGCAGTCATAGCCGAGGTCCACTTAATGAAATCCCTACGACTAACGCCATGCTCCTTTAACACCGCCTGAAAATCTTCCTTTGGCTCAGGTAAATCTTTTTCAATTTTTTCCATTTGAACCTGACAATGCTTCATCAAGTCACTGTACTGCTTGTCAATCATTTTCTTGTATTCGGAGTTATTTCCTTTTGCCATACTTCCCCCTTTCAATAATCTAAGGCTGTTCACTTGGGTGCAACATGCCCATATCGCTAATTTCTATTAATTTTGTAATTTCGTGATTAAATACAAACGGGTTATTTTTCATAATAATATAAATAATCAAGAGAAATTCATTAATTTTATTAATATTTTAACTGATAATATCATTATAAAAAAAATTTCATATAATGACTGTCGGTCATTAGCATAAAAAGTAATAGTTGTAAACATATTTTTTTAATTAAAAATAAGTAATATTTTACCGATATTTTGTAATAAGAATTATCTATCTTTATAGATATAAAGCGTGGCTTCAGTCAAGAAATTGGGGCAGGTTCCACCGGAGATGATTTTTCATCAAGCAATAAGCCTATTTTTCTACCAAATGCTAATTATAAAATGATGCCATAAATTATATATTCCAATAGCTATCATTTTCCGCAATAAAAACTTGACAGGAACACAAAACGTGCTACTAAAGTATAAAACGTAACACTATAAGGAAAAATTACAATGCACATGGCAGACGCTTTACTCTCCCCGGCAGTCGGAGCAACTATGTGGGCCGGTTCAATGGCGACTTTAGGATATTCATCCAAAAAACTGAAGGAAAATATCGATAACAAGACGATCCCGCTGATGGGAGTCATGGGCGCATTTATTTTTGCGGCCATGATGATCAACTTCACCATCCCCGGCACAGGTTCGAGCGGGCACATAGCAGGAGGCATACTTTTGACCGTCATGCTGGGACCATATGCGGCTTTTCTCGTCCAGGCCTCAGTACTGATGGTGCAAGCGCTTTTTTTTGCCGACGGCGGACTGCTTGCCCTTGGCTGTAATATCTGGAATATGGGCTTCTATCCCTGTTTTATCGGCTATCCTCTGATCTACAAACCCATCGCGGGTGACGGAACAAACACCAAGCGGATATATATCGCTGCAATCGTGAGCGCAATCATTGCGCTGCAACTGGGCGCTTTTTCGGTTGTTTTGGAGACGCTTTCATCCGGCAGGAGTGAATTACCATTCGGCACATTTGTTTTGCTTATGCAGCCGATTCATCTGGCCATCGGTTTCGTTGAGGGAATTATCACAGCCGGAATAATCAGCTATGTAAAAAAAGTCATACCGGAGATTCTCGAAGCCAGCAATACCTTGCGGGCTCTCAATGCAGGTATTTCACTGAAGAAAGTTCTCGCCGCCTTTGTGATTCTGGCCGTTGTTACCGGTGGCGCCTTGTCCTGGTTTGCCTCAACACATCCGGATGGCCTGGAATGGTCCATTCAAAAAGTTACCGGCAAGCGAGAACTTGCCGAACAGACAAACGGCGTAGATTCTCTGTTCAAGGATATCCAGGAGAAAACCGCATTTCTTCCCGGCTACAATTTCAAACCTTCAGCAAAAGTAGAAGCAAAGGCAAATGAAGTGCATGCATGGCCGGGAATTGAAACCGGCACTTCGTTTGCCGGTATTGTGGGGGGAGCAATTGTACTGATGTTTATTTTGTTTATCGGTTTTGGAATCAGGCTCTTTAAAAAGCAATAGTCTTTTACGAAAAATCAGACATATGCTCTGGCAAAAATAACTGGAGTTCTTGCCCGGGCATATGATAATCGACAGCTATGTTTATTAGACCTTTGAAGAATTATTAGTTTATCATTTCGAAGCGAAGCGAGAAATCTTGTTTTAAGATTCCTCACGTACGTTCGGAATGACACGCAAAGTAGCTTTTATAAGATCTGTTACTAAAACTCTTACCGGATAGAACCATGAATTTTGATGATAAATATTACAATATCGGATTTCTCGATCAGCTATCCTACAAAAACACCTTTGTTCATCGGCTGGATCCACGGATCAAACTGATCGTAACCTTGCTCTTTCTCTTTACGGTTATATCCTTTTCCAAGTATGAGATCGTCGCCCTGCTGCCTTTTTTCATCTATCCGGTGCTGATGATGACCATAGGCGAAATTCCGCTCATTTTTATCCTCAAGAAGGTAGCTTTAGTCTCGCCTTTTGCTATCTTTATCGGGATTTTCAATCCTCTTCTGGATTCAGGACAGGTCTTTATTTTTAAGGGATTGACGATTTCGGCTGGATGGCTGTCTTTTTTTTCGATCTTAGTCAAGTTCACCCTCACTGTCAGCACGGCGTTTTTGCTTGTCGCTACAACCTCTTTTCCGGGTGTTTGCCACGCCCTCAGGCAGTTGGGCATTCCGTCGCTTTTTGTTTCGCAGCTTCTCTTTCTCTATCGCTATATTTTTGTCCTCATGGAAGAAACTATGCGGATCGTCAGGGCCAGAAATATGCGATCTTTCGAACAGCGCGGCAAAGGCATCAAAGTTTTTGTCCGTATAGTCGGAATACTTTTTATCCGAACCGTCGAGAGAGCGGAACGAGTGTACTTCGCCATGCTGTCCCGGGGATTTCAGGGGGATATGCCTACGCTCAAACGTTTTCATATTAAAGCCGGCGATCTTGTTTTTGCCGTATCCGTTGCAGTCTTCCTCTATATCTTCCGTTTCTATCCAGCAACTCAAATGCTGGGACGATTTGTTCAAGGAGTGTTTTCATGAGTCATCATATAGTCGAATTTAAGAATGTTTCTTTCCGTTATCCGGACGGTACAGAAGCCCTGCGGGATATTTCTTTCCGGATTACCCACGGTGAATCGGTGGGTGTCATCGGAGCCAATGGCGCAGGCAAGTCCACCCTTTTGCTGCACATGAACGGCTACCTCATGCCGACTTCGGGAACTGTAAATATCGGCGATCTTTATCTGACGCGGCAGACCCGGCAGGAAATCCGCAGAAAGGTCGGTATCGTTTTTCAAAATCCCGACGATCAACTTTTTATGCCGACAGTTTACGAAGATGTAGCTTTCGGTCCTCTCAACCTGGGCATGGATGAGACTGCCGTGCGGGAAAGAGTGGAATTTGCGCTGAATCTGGTAAACAGTCTCGAACTGCGGGATAAACCTCCCCATCACCTCTCCTGCGGCCAGAAAAGCGCCGTGGCCATTGCGTCGGTCATGGCCGTGGAGCCGGATATTTTGGCTATGGACGAGCCTGCGGCGAATCTCGATCCAAGATCAAGGCGATTGCTCATCAATCTGCTCAAAACCTTCGAACATTCGAAAATAATCGCCTCACACGATCTTGACCTGATTATAGATGTCTGTCACCGCTGCATTGTGATTAAGGAAGGCACCGTAGTTGCCGACGGACCGGTTTCGGATATCATCACCAACAAGAAAATTCTGGAAGAAAATCATCTTGAACTTCCCCTGTCTCTTCAAAGACGTTGAGAGTGTTCATTACCGATTAGTTATTGGATATTAAGAAGATGTGCTTTGACAATTGTTACACC
>CAVQCU010000154.1:0-34496 GCA_963710995.1 uncultured delta proteobacterium | reverse complement strand
ACGGACGCCCGAATATCTGGGAAAGAAGATCGGGGCCCGGGAGGTAAAGCTCGCCGTTATTGCCCTACTCGTTCATCCCTTTATGATCTTGTTTCCTACGGGGCTTTTTGCGGCGACTAATTGGGGACTCCAGGCAATCAGCAATCCCGGCGCCCATGGATTCTCCCAGATGCTGTTCCAGTTCTCCTCGGCCTCCGCCAATAACGGTGCGGCCTTCGACGGCCTGGGAGTGACTTACGGCTTAGTCGGCAATACGAGTCCTTCACCTATGGCTATCCCTTGGGATATCGCGACAGGGCTGGTGATGCTCTTTAGCCGCTATCTGCCTATTGTTGCGCCGATTGCCATGGCGGCCTATCTGGGAGCTAAGAAAGCCAGCCCCTTCGGTTTGGGAACACTGCGCGACGACAGTCTCACCTTTGGCATCCTCCTGTTCGGGACGATTGTGATCGTTGGGGCATTGCTCTTCCTGCCCGTTGCCGCACTCGGACCAGCGGCTGAGCATCTGGGTCCCATTCCTTTCGGCGGCTGACCGGAGTGGTTATTGATGATTAATTATGGAAATTCACTTGTGTCCTATGGAGGAATTAGGAAATGAATAAAGTACCAAAGAATATAAAAAACCTGCAAGCGCCCCATTCGACTTTAGAACAGATGCAGCCGGTGCGGCGTGTAAAAGCGCACCGCATACTGGAGAAAGAAACGGCCATGGCAGCGTTAAAACGGGCATTTGTCATGCTGCGGCCGGATCTTCAATGGAATAATCCGGTCATGTTCGTGGTCGAGATCGGTGCGATCCTGACTTTGCTGTGTATCATCGAGAGGGCATTGGGTATGGCAACAAGCCAGGTGCCGATTACCTATTTTATCGCCCTTGACGTCTGGCTTTTCCTGACGGTATTATTTGCCAATTTCGCCACTGCTCTCGCCGAAGCACGCGGTAAGGCCCAGGCCGACTCACTTCGGCGGGCGCGGCATGACACGATGGCCTATCTCCTGAATACGGCAGGAACCGTTGAAGAGGTTTCCTCCGCAGCTTTGCGGGCCGGCGACCGAGTCGTCGTCCAGGCGGGACAAACGATTCCCGGCGACGGAGATATTATCGAAGGGGTTGCTTCCATCGATGAGTCGGCGATAACCGGCGAAAGTGCACCCGTCATCCGGGAAAAGGGCGGCGACCGCTCCAGTGTAACCGGCGGCACCGTTGTCTTGTCCGATAGCATTGTGGTGGAGATCACCAGCAGTCCCGGCGAATCATTCCTGGACCGGATGATTGCCCTGGTGGAAGGCGCGATTCGCCAGCGCACGCCGAATGAGATTGCGCTGACCCTGTTCCTGTCAGGCTTTACGCTGGTTTTTCTGATCGTGGTGATTCCCCTGTGGGCCATGGCCTGGCATGCCGAGCATTACATGACGGTCTACCTCGGCCTTCATGAGCCCCTGAAAAGCCTGGGCACCGACATCCCCACACTTATTGCCCTGGTGGTTTGCTTGATTCCCACCACCATTGGTGCCCTGCTCGCCTCTATCGGCATTGCCGGTATGGATCGCGCCCTCCAGGCCAACATTATCGCCAAGAGCGGCAAGGCCGTGGAATTGGCCGGCGACATCGATATCGTGATGTTGGATAAGACCGGCACAATTACGATAGGCAACCGGAAGGCGACGACCTTCCATCCCATCGGCGCGTATTCCGCTGCCGACGTGGGAAGATTGGCGGCCTTGGCCTCGGCTGCCGATGACACTCCGGAGGGGAAAAGCATCGTGCAGTTGTACGAGGAACAGAACAAGGATAAGGTCGACGTGCCGGCGGATGCACAGTTTATTAATTTTACCGCCCAAACGCGCATGAGCGGAATCGATCTTGCCGACGGACAACGAATTCGCAAAGGCGCACCCGACGCTATCGTCAAATTTGTTGAGGCCAATCACAGCAATGTTCCGGAGGGATTCAGCGCCTTGGTCGATTCCGTCGCTTCCCAGGGCGCCACACCGCTGGCCGTTGTAGACGGCGGCACCATCGTCGGCGTGATTTCCCTGGAGGATATTTTAAAACCCCACATGAACGAGCGCTTTGAGCGCTTGCGTAGTATGGGATTGCGAACCGTCATGATTACCGGAGACAATCCGCTTACCGCCGCGGCCATTGCCAAGCAGGCGGGGGTTGATGATTTTCTTGCCCAGGCTACACCGGAGACGAAACTCGCTTACATCCGAAAGGAACAGGCGGAGGGAAAACTGGTGGCCATGATGGGTGACGGCACAAACGATGCGCCGGCCCTGGCCCAGGCGGATGTGGGTGTGGCCATGAACGCCGGGACGCAGGCAGCCAAAGAAGCCGCCAATATGGTCGATCTGGACAGCGACCCGACGAAACTGATCGAAGTCGTGGAGGTAGGCAAGCAGCTCCTGGTGACACGGGGATCTCTTACGACCTTCTCGATCGCCAATGACGTGGCAAAATATTTTGCCATCATCCCGGCGCTTTTTGCCGGTACCTTGCCTTGGATGAAGGTGATGGATATTATGCAGTTGCATTCGCCTACATCGGCCATTCTGTCGGCGGTGATCTTCAATGCCCTCATCATCCCAGCGCTTATCCCGGTCGCGCTCAAGGGCGTCAGATACCGGCCGCTCGGCGCCGATGCACTATTACGCAGAAATCTGCTGATCTGGGGATTGGGAGGAGTACTTCTCCCTTTTATCGGCATCAAACTCATTGACCTTACTATGGTGAGCTTGCATCTGGTCAATTGATATTTTAAAGAATAAATCCCGCTAAACGGGATAAGTGCATTAACGAATTTGCTTCCCACCGAGAAGCAAATTCTAGCTTACTAAGGAGGTTTCTATTATGTTGCGTTATATTGCCAAGAGTTTCTGGCTTTTGTTTTTCTCGGTCGTCATCTGCAGTGTTCTCTATCCGCTGGTTTTGTGGGCTATCGGACAGGCCGCCTTTCCCTTCCAAGCTAACGGCAGCCTGCTTACAGGTCCCGACGGCAAACCGGTAGGGTCGCGGCTCATTGCTCAGCCCTTTACCAAGGACGAATACTTTCAGCCCCGGCCATCCGCGGCGTCTTACAATGCCGCCGCTTCGGCATCATCATCCCTGGCTGCTTCAAACTACGCCTTGCGCGACCGGGTCGCCCGCACGCTGGGTCCGATTGTGAAATACCGGAGCGGCGCCAGAGCCGGCCAGTTGGTAGCGCCGGATGTTGAAAGCTGGTTTCAGCAGGACAAGTTCCAAGGCAATCCCCACATTGTGGCGCAATGGGCGGATCTGCACAACGCCCTTGCTCAGGCTTGGGTTAACGCTGACCCGAAAAACGGCGCGTATGTGGACAATTGGGCGAAAAAGCATCCCGCCATTGTGGCCAAGTGGATAAAAGACAACCCCGACATTCCCCAACCTAAGGCCGCTGATCTAGCCGTTTTGTTCTTCGAGACTTTCTCTGGGGAAAACCCCGGCAGATTTCCCTCTGTCGTCACCCATGCGGCTGCCGACGGTAAGACCCAAACAACCATTGAACCGGTTAAGGACGGTACGGATATTCAGTCGATCTTTTTCGACATGTGGCGGCAAGAGCATCCCGATGAGGACATACAGAACGTTCCCGGCGATTTGGTCACCACATCCGCCTCCGGTCTCGATCCTCATATCACGCTTCAAAACGCTGAGTTTCAACTGGAGCGCGTGGCCTCCGCCTGGGCTGCCAAGAAGAAAACCGATGCTTCGGCAATCCGGAAAGACATTGAGGAGATACTGCAGAAAAATGCCGCAGCGCCCTGGGAAGGTCTCATCGGTGAGAAGTTCGTCAATGTGCTGGAAATTAACCTCGAACTGCGCAAACTGTATGGCGCGCCATAGTCATTCAGGTGCAATGCCCATACAGTGTGCAAAAGGGCTCCAAATGGTAAACAGTGAGCCTATGTATAACAAAAGTTAAGATTGACAGTCTCAGCAAACATTACTAAACTGCATGAGTTGCCAAAGCCGACTGCTGGCATGATCAGGAAACAGGTTAAACCGTCAAGGAGAAACTTAAGCGCATGCTTAGCCTTCGTCAAAAGTTGTCACTGGGATTTGGTGGGTTGCTGCTGATCATGTTGATCGGCGGCATGCAGAGTATCATCCAATTCATATACCTTGGGAAATCCATCGATGTGATCCTGAAGGAAAATTACCGTAGCGTTGTTGCCTGTCAGGATATGAAAGAAGCCCTGGAGCGCATGGACAGCGGTATCTTATTTACGTCCCTTGGGTATCAGCAACTGGGAAATGAGCAAATTAAAAAAAACGAAGCAGCTTTTGAAAAAGCACTCCAGATTGAATTGCACAACATCACAGTCCCCGGTGAAGGGGAGAAAGCAGCAGCATTACGGGAACTTTTCAACAGTTACAAAGTTAAAATCCATGATCTGCAGAAGCAGCCCCAATCAGGCAGCACCCGCCGCGTATATTTAAATCAGATCCTGCCGCTCTTTCAGCAGGTGAAGAACACGGCGGATGACATCCTTCAGATGAACCAAAGGAATATGAATGAGGCCAATGACCGGGCCAGAAAAGATGCCGCTGCAGCTCAGGAGCGGATGTACCTCTTCTTACTGTGTGGCCTTCTCGTCGCCGTAGCCTTCATGTTGTTTATTGGTAAATGGATACTTCGCCCCATTGAACGACTGATTCGCTACACGGAAGAAATCCGTGACGGAAACCTCGATCTTGTTGTAAAAATCGATTCTGACGATGAGATTGGCCGGCTCTCGGAGGCCTTCAACGACATGACTGCCGGCTTGCGCAAATTTCGTCGTGGCGCTCAGGCAAAATTGCTTCGCACGCAACAGGCAACAAAAGAAGCCCTAAACAATCTGCCTGATGCCGTGGTAATTGTCGATCCTGACGGAAAGGTTGAAATGTCGACAAATTCCGCCAAAGAATTTTTTGGGCTCAATCCAGGCGCTCAAATTCAGTCCCTATCTGTTCCGCTATTTAATGAACTCTTCCAAGACATTGTTCACTACGGCTTTATTAAGGAAGCGGAGAAAAAAAAGAAAATTTTTCAGAAATTCATAAAGATGGAAGAACGTTATTTTCAACCTGAGGCAACAGCGATTACTGACCGGAATGGTCATCTGACCGGTGTTATTCTGATTATGAAAGATGTAACGGAACAACGCCACCTGGATGAGATGAAACGGGGCCTGATTTCCACGGTATCTCACGAATTGAAAACACCTCTGACGTCGGTTCGCATGGCCATTCATCTGCTGTTGGAAGAAAAAGTGGGTGTCCTTACGGAAAAACAGACGGAACTCCTTTTAGCAGCCAGAGAAGACAGTGACCGCCTTCATCAAATTCTTCAAAACTTGCTGGATATCAGCAGGATCGAATCGGGCCGGCTCCAGATGGACTGTCAGGATACCTATGCACAATCCCTGGTTCTTGATGCTGTGGAGCCTTTCCGGCGGGCCGCTCAGGATGGCGGTATCGAATTGAAGATGCAGCTTTCCGATGATCTGCCTATGGTCTGCGCAGACTCGACTCAGATCGGCCATGTTTTTTCCAATCTGCTGTCCAATGCACTCCGTTTTACGGCTCCGGGCGGCAGCATCACCGTCTCGGCAATACCGGAGGAACAAATGGTTCGTTTTTCCATAACCGATACCGGCAGCGGCATTCCCCATCAGTTTATGCAAAGGATATTTGAACAATTTTTTCGGGTACCCGATCAGAAATCGGAAACAGGCGCCGGGCTGGGTTTGGCCATTGCAAAGGAAATCGTGGAGGCCCATGGGGGAAAAATCGATGTGGTCAGCCAGGAAGGGAAAGGAACTACCTTTTCCTTAACACTAAAAAGAGCAGAGCATTTTATCGAACCCCGCCAAGCGGGATAAGTCCAACTGAGTGGGATAAGTGCGTTAACGAAATTGTTTACTTATAAACAATTTCTAACTTACTAATACGTTAACATCGTTGTTTTCCACCGGATAACAACTACTAACTTACTAAAAGGTTTAATGGAGATGGTATCTGGTTTTTGCACGGTGAATCGTTATGGTTGCTGAAAGAGCGGATGACTTCCTGCGCATGATCCGACGTTCCCAACGGGGACGGTTAAAGGTTTACTTGGGCTATGCGGCGGGTGTCGGCAAGACTTACCTGATGTTGCAAGAGGCGCACCGGCTTAAGCAGGAGGGCGTCGATGTAGTTGTGGGCCTGGTGGAAACCCATGGCCGTGCAGAGACGGCAAAACTCATCGAAGGTCTGGAGGTTATCCCCAGATTCCTGCAACAACATCGGGGTATCATTGTGGAAGAAATGGATGTGAACGCCATCTTACGCCGTAAGCCGGAAGTGGCCATGGTCGATGAACTGGCCCATTCCAATGTGCCAGGCAGCAGAAATGCGAAGCGTTATGAAGACGTTCAGGACCTGCTGGCGGCTGGTATCCATGTTGTTACAACCATGAATGTCCAGCACTTGGAGAGTCTCTACGACGTGGTGGAAAAAACTGTCAGGGTAAAGGTCAGGGAACGCCTGCCCGATAGTATCCTGGCCGAGGCGGATCAGATCGTCAATGTAGACCTGACGCCCGAGGACCTGCAAGAACGCCTGCGGGAAGGCAAGGTTTATCCGGCGGAACGGATATCGACTGCCTTTGATAATTTTTTCAAAACCCCCAATCTGGAAAATTTGCGGGAACTGACGCTCCGGGAAATGGCGGCTCAGATAGATCTGAGAAGGCACGAAACGCTGCCGGAAGATGGCGCTATAGTGCCGGATCAGATAATGGTCTGTCTCAGTTCCCAGGGTCCGAATAGTGAAATGCTGCTTAGGTATGCCTCGCGACTGGCCGGAAAGCTCAACCGGAACTGGTATGCAGTTTACGTACAGACTCCTTCCGAAGACGCTGTCGTAATCGACAGCCGGACACAGCGGTTGTTGTCGGGAGTGCTGACCCTGGCGAAGGAACTGGGCGCCATGGTCTTTACCTACAAAGGCGAGGATATTGCCGGCACTATTCTGCGCTTTGCCCGGGAATATCAGGTTGGCCACATCGTGACCGGATCCCCCGCGCGCGTCTCCTTCTGGAAAAGAATCATGGGCAAGAAGAGCATTCCCGAATTACTCATGGAACAAGCCAGAGGGGTAACTATAGTCGCGCTGGATACAAAACCTCAGGAAACGGTAGTCGCCGGACCGACGTCTTTTATTGAAGAAGAGCCGCAACAGGTGGTAAAAACTCCTTCTCAGATACCGCCGGCACAGATACAAAAAATTACCATGAGTTCCCTAATCAATGAATCGGAGATTATTATTTGGGACAAACCCGTCGATACGGCTGAAGTCCTCGAAAAACTGGTCAAGTCCGCCTGCAATAACGGTCTCGCTTGCGATTTTATGACCGGATTAGTCTCCGTGAAGGAAAGGGAGGCGCAGGGTTCCACTTTCTACAGTGAAGGTGTGGCATTTCCCCATGCGCGAGTCGCCGGTCTGGACAAACCTCTTGTTGCACTCGGCCTGACGAGAATGGGGATCAGCGATGTAGCCACGGAAAAACCAATAAAATATATTTTTCTGAGTCTTTCCCCTCTGGAAAAGCCGGAACTACAATTGCAGCTCTTGTCGCTCGCCGCCCGCACATTCCAGAACAGATATTTTTTAAAAAGCGTGGAATTAGCCAATGACCCGCATCAAGTTTACTCCGCCATTAAAGAATGGGATCAATCAGCATGAGATGATTATTCAGCGAGTCTCATGTCCCACGTCGCTTCGCTCCTGGGATAGTTCGACTTGCCAATTTCAATGCGCTACGCTTTTGAAGTTGGAGTCTCTGATCCCGCTCCGCTTCGGGGATAATTCGACTAACGCTTCAAATTTCGCTACGCTCGTTTTCAGCGAGTCTCATGGATAAAGCAGCGGGGATCTTCCGCCAGATAATCTCTGCTATAAGCCAGGGCGCGTCCGCGGCAGCCGCCGCAAACAGTTTTGTAATGACATTCGCCGCAGACGCCTTTTAAAAGTTCTTCCCGGTTTCGTAAATTCCGGAAAACGGGCGATTCATAGTAAATCTTATTAAAATCCATTTTTTTAACATTACCGGCGCTGATTTCCACAAAGGGACATGGCCAAACATCGCCGTTGGCTTTGATGTAAACAAAGCCGCGCCCTGCTGCGCAGCCATGAAAAACTTTTCCTGCAAGTTTTAGCATGAGGCCGTCACGAATGCCGTTTTTCTCCAGAATATAAGGCCAATATTGAGGGCCGGCAACCGGTTCGATCATCGTATGAGCGGACTTTTGTTTGAGCGCAATAAGTTCACTTAAGTATTTATTGGCAGTTTTCTTTAATGTGGCCTTCTCAATCTTTTCCCCGCGGCCGACAGCAACCAGCTGATACATGAGCATGATACCGGCGCCGCAGTTATCGGCAAAATCGATGAGTTCAGGCAAGTGCGGCATATTGTATTCCATCGCCGTTGTATTGATTTGTAAAAAGATGCCCGCTTTCTTCGTGGCTTCAATGGCGCGAAGCGCCAAGTCAAAAGATCCTGGTTTGTTCCTTACAAAGTCGTGAATATCGGGATTAGCGGCGTCAATGCTGATGGCATTGCACACAACGCCATGATCTTTCAGCTTAAAAGCCATTTCTTCGTCAATTAATGTGCCGTTCGTGGCGATGATGTTGGCCAGACCGGCTTGTTGTGAATGTTTGAGCAATTCGAAAATATCCGGTCTTACCAGAGGTTCGCCGCCGGTATAAATCAATGTGCGGAATTCGCTGACAGAGGCGATCATGTCAATGAGCCTTTTGCCTTCATCGGTTGTTAGTTCGTCGGGATCGGCGTTGCCACTTACAGCGTGACAATGGATGCATCTTAAATTACAGGCGCCGGTAACTTCCCAGACCGGATGACCGGGATAACCGATACAACCCATACCCCAGGCGCCATTGGCAACTGGTATGGATTTAAAGCCGTACTTAAAAATCCATCCGGGGAAATTATGCCACCGGTTTAAATACCCCATGAGCAGGGAGCTGCCCAATTGTTTGAGCAGAAGGGAAGGGGGATTATAAAAAGCTTTTACTTTATTTTTTGTGTTCATCAAATATACGCCAGAATGTAAGACAAGGAAGTCCCCAGATTGACGGCAATATTAAGGCCGCATAAGATTTCCAGCTTTTTCCCGTCCTCATGCTTTTTCTGCATTATCATGGCAATGATATATAAGGATATAATGAAAAAGGGCAGATAAAAATAAACGACCTTGAAAGGAATTCCCCATAATGGGGATATAAACATGGTCAGCGATGTCAATAAGGAAAAGGCCACATAAAGCACCAATCCTTTTTGTTTCCCGATGCGGTAAAGTAAATTTTTTTTATCAGTGGCCTTATCGGCCTCATAATCCGGGTACTCGTTGAGAAATATTACATTAAAAATTGAAAGACCAATGGGTATTGCCAGCCAGTGAATTATAGGATGGATTGTGCCTGTCTGGATATAATAGGCTGAAGCGACCGGCAACCAGCCATAGCAAAATCCTATAAAAATTTCTCCGACGCCTCTCTTTATCAGCCTGATCGGTTCCGTGGAATAAAAGAATCCGGGGAAAGCGCCCAGGGAGCCGAGGATTAATGTATATGGGCCGGTTTTCAAAATAAATTGCAGAAAAATTCCAATAGCAGCGGCAATGATTAGAGCAACAATGCTTGTCCAAAGAGGCACGAGAGGTGACATTTTACCGGCAAGAAGTATGCGTGTACCGCCGGCAAATTGGTTATCATGTAGGCTATTCGATATCATGTCTCCCCTGTAATCGAAATATTCTCCGGAATGGTAAGTGGAAAGCATAATCAGGATAACCCCTAAGACGCCAAGAATAAAAATTTCAATGCTAAAGGTAGAATTAATTTTGTATACCAGAATGGTTCCTAATATGAAAGGAAGGATGCCAACGGTATGAAAAGCCGGACGGGAGAGACCAACCCATGCCTTTATATTTTCTATATTTGAATTTTGCATAAATTACCCGAGTTCATTGTGGTGGTTTACTAACACAAAGGCCATTATTTGTAAAGAATGGTGCTGTTGTTCTATAAAATATCACGGGTATGAACCCTAACGCAAACTTTGGGAACGTTTCGCAGCAATCTGCCGGGTATTATACCCTCCGCTTTGCGGGATTGTTCAACTTTCTAATTCCGCTATGCTTCGCTAGCGGAATTAGAGTTTCACGATTAAAATATTATTAGGGAAATAATCATTTTTTTCTTGATTGTTAATTTTTATTGTGCTAGTCGTAGCGTGAATTTAAAAGGAAAGGCACCTTTTCAAATGAGTAAACAAGCGGGTTTGAGTATTAGAAACTTTGATGATGGCCGCAAAAACGGTTGATAATAAAATTAAAAATTTTATTTTATGAAAGGGGGATTTAGAAGATGACGAAGGCAGATTTAGTCGGGGTTATAGCAAAAGTAGCAGGTATTACCAAAGACAAAGCGGCAAAAGCATTGGATGCATACGAAGAAACAGTTACCAAAGAACTCAAGAAGACTGGTAAACTCGTTCTTGTTGGATTTGGTACGTTCTCAGTGGTAAGGAGGAAGGCTAGAGAAGGCAGGAATCCTCAAACTGGCAAAGCCATTAAGATTCCCGCGAAGAAAGTCGTAAAATTCAAGGCTGGCAAGACTCTGGCCGACAAAGTAAAAAAATAAATCATTCAGTTATAATACAACTAAGGCCTCCGCATTTTTAGCATAATAACCGGAGGCCTTAGTGCGTTTAACTTGGGCAATAATTTACAAGGAGTTTTTGTTTTGGCACTCAAAAGAATTCTCAGCGGAATGAGACCAACCGGGAAACTGCATCTGGGTCATTTACACGGCGCTTTGAAAAACTGGATGGATTTGCAGGAAAGCGGTAAATACGATTGTTTTTATTTTGTGGCCGATTGGCATGCCATTACCAGTGAATACAGTTCCACGGAAGGCATTAAAGATAACGCCATCAATATGGTAATAGACTGGCTTAGTGTTGGCCTCGATCCGCAAAAGAGCACTCTCTTTGTGCAGTCAGCGGTCAAGGAGCATGCCGAACTCTTTCTGCTTCTTTCCATGATTACCCCGCTGGCATGGCTGGAGCGCAATCCTACCTATAAGGAAATGAAGACCGAACTGACCAATAAGGATTTGTCCACTTTCGGTTTTTTGGGATATCCGGTTCTGCAGGCCGCCGATATCATCATGTACAAGGCTTATGGCGTGCCTATAGGTGTTGATCAACTTCCTCATGTCGAACTAACCCGCGAAATAGCCCGTCGTTTTAATTTTCTCTATAAAGAGATATTTCCTATTCCGGAACCGCTTTTAACAAGTGTGCCCAAGTTGCTGGGAATTGACGGAAGAAAGATGAGCAAATCCTACGATAACTCTATTTGCATCAGTGACCGCGGAAAAATATTGCAGCATAAAGTTTCATCCATGTTTACCGATCCGCAGCGGATGAGAAAAAAAGATCCGGGAAATCCGGAAATATGCAATGTCTTCACTTTTCATGGTTTATATTCTGGGCCGGAGAAAGTGAAGGAGATAGATGCGGCTTGCCGCAAAGCGGAGATCGGGTGTACTGATTGCAAAAAAATGCTGGCCGAGCGCATTACCGAAGAATTGAGTCCTGTTCACGAACGCATGGATTACTACGTAAGCCACATAGCTAAAATTAACGGGATCATCGAAGAAGGTAACAAAAAAGCAACAAAGATAGCGCGTCAAACAATGGATGAAGTTCGTACTGCGGTTAAAATCTGATCGATTATAAACTGATATGTGCTCTCAATAAATTATGGATAACGAACAAACAATAAATTATGCCATTAAGCTGGACATTTTTGAAGGTCCGCTTGACCTGCTTCTATATCTGATAAAGAAAAACGAAATTGACATTTATAACATTCCCGTAGCCCTGGTTACCGAGCAGTATCTTCAGTACCTCAAAATGATCAAAGCGCTCAATCTCGATTTGGCCGGAGAGTATCTGGTCATGGCGTCAACCCTTATTCACATCAAATCCAGGATGCTTTTGCCTGTTCCCGAGGAACCGGAAGCCGAAGAGGAAGATCCACGAGCCGAACTGGTTAGACAGCTTCTAGAACATAAGACTTTTAAAGAAGCCGCGGTAAATTTGGGAGAAAGGCCGCTCTTGGAGAGAGACGTGTTCACCCGTGTGGCGCTTTTACCCGAAGAGATTGAAAAGTCAACTGCGGATAAGGAAGAGCTTATGGAAGTAAGCGTTTTTGAACTCATAGAGGCTTTCCATCGCATTGTTTCCCAGATCGATAAGAAAGAACTTATGGAAATTGATTTGGAAAAATTATCGCTTACTGATATAATTAACCAAATTATGGAACAGCTGTCCCTGGCAAAAAATCTGACTTTTGAGGATTTACTCAGGGAAAGAAAAGATCGCCGGCGCATCATCTACACTTTTTTAGCTTTGCTGGAATTAATTAAACTCAGGATGATTAAAGCTTATCAAACTTCAGTTTTTGGAGTGATCCGGATATTTCCGGCCGTGGAGTCGTAAATGGAAAACATTAAGGCAGTAATTGAAGCTCTGATTTTTGCTTCCGATGCACCTTTGGCGCTCGAAAAAATTTGCATTATCCTTTCAGGAGTTGAGAAATCGGAAATTAAAGAAGCCTTCGAAAAACTTGTATTTGAATATAATGAACGGCAGGGTGGAATTTACTTGCAGGAAGTTGCCGGCGGTTTTCAGTTCCGAACCCGGCCTGAGCTTGGCCCTTGGGTTAAAAAACTAAGGAGTACAAAGCCTCATTCTTTATCTCCGGCAGCAATGGAAACTCTGGCAATCGTTGCTTATAAGCAGCCTATTGTTAAATCTGAAATTGAAAGTATACGCGGGGTGGATGTAGGCGCTCCGCTCAAGGGACTTTTGGACAAAAAGCTTATTCGTATTGTCGGGCGCAAGGATGTGCCTGGCAAGCCCATTATTTATGGAACAACCAGAAAATTTCTGGAAGTTTTTAACTTGAAAGATCTCATGGATTTGCCGAATTT
Source organism: uncultured delta proteobacterium (assembly GCA_963710995.1). GTDB lineage: Bacteria > Desulfobacterota > Syntrophia > Syntrophales > Smithellaceae > Smithella. The sequence goes on along the minus strand of CAVQCU010000154.1, from coordinate 21,418 downwards.
ACGGGAATTGAAAGAACTTAACCAGCAGCAGGAAATCGTGGAACAAGAAATAGTAGAAGAAGAAACTACAGAAGATATTCCTAATTTATGAAAGAACGTTTGCAAAAAGTTATTGCGACCGCCGGTGTCGACTCACGGCGCCACGCCGAAAAACTAATAACCGAAGGGCGCGTCAGTGTTAATAATATTGTGGTAACCAAATTGGGAGTAAAAGCTAATGCCGAAAAAGATATTATTCGGATTGACGGCAAAACTATTTCTGTAGAAAAAACAAAGCAGTATATTGCTTTAAATAAACCAGCCGGATTTGTTACCACCCTTTATGATCCTCAAAACAGACCGACAGTTGTGGATTTGCTAAGTGATGTGCCGGAAAGGGTTTATCCGGTAGGAAGGCTTGATTATGACTCCAAAGGACTTTTGCTTTTGACTAATGATGGCGATTTCGCCCAAAAAATGCAGCATCCCCGTTTTCAGAAACCAAAAATATACAGAGTCAAAATTCAAGGACGTTTGTCCAAAGAGGAATTAAAACAGTTGGGTAAGGGAATTAAATTGCCCGATGGTATTTTTAAACCGGAAAATGTGAAAATAGAAAAGATCAATGATCTGAGTTGCTGGCTACAGCTTACTCTGAAAGAGGGGAAGAATAGAATCATCAGGAGAGGTTTTGAAGCTATCGGTCATAGAGTAGCCGGACTTGTGCGGGAAGCAATTGGCGATCTGAACATGGGCAATTTGAAGGAAGGTATGTGGCGGCATTTGACCAGAAAAGAAATAAGCCAACTGATTGATAACGCGGCAGGCGAAAATAGGTAAAATTTTCTTGACATTCGCTAAAAAATAAATAATAACCTCTAACACAGAGAAAACAGACATAAATTATCTTATGGCGATTTATGGTTGCAATTAGTATTAAGGAGGGTCTATGAATAAATCCGGTCTTATTGAAACTTTAAGCAGTAAATTAAACTTAACGGAAAAAAAGGCAATTGATGTTGTTAATCTTGTTTTTAAGGGTTTTACCGATGAGTTGAAAAAAAACGGGCGTATTGAAATCAGAGGCTTTGGCAGCTTTGTAGTAAAGAAATATGGCGCCTACACGGGAAGAAATCCTAAAACCGGCACTAAAATCAAGGTTGAACCAAAGAAATTACCTTTCTTTAAAGTAGGAAAAGAATTGAAGAACAGAGTTGATAAGAAGAAATAACAATTCGTTGCCTGTTTCTGTAGAATATAAAAAGGAGGCTTTAATCAAGCCTCCTTTTCTTTGCTAAATGTTAATGCTGATTTAGATTAACCTAAATTAGCATTAACAAAATCCCAGTTAATTAGATTTTGAATGACAGCGGTGAGATAATCCGGCCTTCTGTTTTGATAATCCAGGTAATAAGCATGTTCCCAGACATCTATAGTTAAAAGCGGCTTTTGACCATGGGCCAGAGGCGTATCGGCATTAGTTGTTTTTGTTATTTTTAACTGGCCATCCTCCAAGACAAACCAGGCCCAGCCGCTGCCAAACTGAGTAACACCTGCGTTTTTCAACTCTTCGGCAAACTTGTCATAACTTTCCCAAACCGCGTTTATTTTTGACGCGATAGCGCCTTTGGGCAAACCTCCTCCTGATTTTTTCAGGCATTGCCAGTAAAAAGAATGGTTCCAAATTTGGGCGGCATTGTTGAAGATACCGGCTTTGGCAGAATCTTTAACAGTGATTTTAATAATATCTTCTAATGATTTTTCCGCAAGATCGGTGCCGGCAATCAGCTTGTTTAAGTTATCCACATAAGTTTTGTGATGTTTACCGTAGTGGAAATCTAAAGTATTGGCGCTGATAACAGGTGCTAACGCATCTTTCCCGTAGGGTAGTTCCGGTAATGATATGGCCATGTTTATTCTCCTTTCTGTATTTTTCTGAATTCAATTTGCTATTTTTATAATAGGTCGCGATTTTATTTTGTCAAATTAAATCGCGTTTTTTTCCTTATTATTTGATGCATTAGTGATATGCTTCACTTTATATTTAAGCCAATTCATATAGATGAAAGTGAAAATAGCGAAAATCAATGATGGAAGAGCAACCTCCTGGTTAAAGAGGATAAGTGCTATTCCACCGGCCAACCCGCAGTCTTTCATAGTACCCAGAAGAAGAAAAGAAGTAATTTCATCTTCGTGACTATGAAAATAAATTCCGATTTTTCTAATCGCAAAGGCGAAGAAAAAAGTGCTTATCAGAGCAATTGAAGCGATAATAAAAAGATCGGAAGACCAATTCATAAGGAGATTTCTGCTGCTTGCCGTTATGGTGTAAAATACAATAAAATAACAGTAATCGATTATTGTTTCTTCGTATGGTTCAATGATTTTGTCCCATGTTTTTTCTATGGCGATCTGGGAGAGGACAAGCGGCAGCAAAATTAATCCTAAGACTATTAAAATGATGTTCCAATAGTTCGGGAGGATGTATTTGAAAAACCCTAAACCTATTAATGGTATGATTAATAAGGCGCCCAGGTAAGCTCCAGCCAGACCGGTAAAAATAGAAGTTTTTTCGGTGCGCAATAAATTGCCCAGAAATATTATGTCTACAGGCGGTGGCATGGCGGCGATCAACACCATGCCGATCCAAAGTTCTTGTTTGTGGATCAGAAAAATACTCGACAAAATAATGAAATTTCCCAAAACAAGATAATTCATGACATTGCCCTGGATGGATGCGAACAAAAGAGGACCGGGGCGGCGGAAGAAACCGCGGGGAAATCTCAATAAAGTAATGGTTAGAATTACCATCAATGCCGGCAGGATCAGGACATTGCCGATGGGGAATCCTTGCGGTAAAATTATACCGCAAATCAACGCCAGCAGAAAAATCACGTTGGAGCGGTAAAGATAAGTGGAGAGAGCCATTTTGTTTTACCTCGGGAAAGGCAAGATTTTTTTAGCTCCGAAAATAAACAGGAGAAAACCGATATTAAAAATTACTATAGTTCCTCCGGCCGGTAAATTCAATAAAAAAGCCAAAATGATACCGCAAATGACGGATAAAGTTGAAAAACATGCGGCAGCAAGGATAGTCATTCTAAAGCTGATGGATAGCTGCAGGGCAGTCAGCGGCGGCAAAATCAGCATTGCGGAAACGAGCATAATGCCTGCAACTTTCATCGCTAAAACTGCGGCTACCGCCGTCAGTAGAAAGAGAATTACATTGATTCGTTTTGTCTTAACACCCATTGTCTGCGCCAGTTCTTCGTCGAAAGTAATTGCAAACAGATCATTATAAAAAATGATTACCGTGGCTACGACGGTGAAAAAAACAATAAAAGAGAGCCAGAGTTCAGTTTGTGTCACAGTGAGGATGTTGCCGAAAAGATAACTGAATAAATCAAGATTATAGCCGCCGGATAAACTTGCCAGAATGATACCTGTAGCGATGCCGACGGAAGAGACGATGCCGATGGCCGCGTCTCCGTGGATGCGCTGGGAATGAGTCAATTTGAGAATGGCCAGAGATGAAAGCATCACTAAGGGCAGGGCGGCCAATGTAATGTAGGCAGGGCTGACGCCGATCAGCATTACAATGGCAACACTGCCGAAGGTAATGTGTGCAAGCCCGTCGCCAATCAGAGAAAAACGGCGCAAGACGAGAAAAACTCCCAGTATGGAAGAAACTGCAGCAATCAGCATACCCGTTACAATAGCGCGTTGAACAAATTCATAATTAAGTATATCGATAAGTCTCATTAAATATTGCTCCCGGAGTTATCGTGCTGATGACAAATCATATGCTGACTGATCGGTCCAAAAAAACCGGTCATATCAGGTGAAGCGCAAAAATCTTCAAACGTTCCGGAAAAAATTATTTTCTTGTCGAGATAAAGAAGATTGCAAGCGTATTTGCCGATAACGCCAGTGTCATGAGTAATGAGAACGATAGTCGTACCGTTGGTGCGGTTCATATCATCGGTAAGCGAATAGAAAATATCTCTTGTTTCGGGATCAAGAGCCGTCGTTGGTTCATCGAATATGAGCAAATCCGGTTGACTGATTAAAGTACGCGCCAGCATTGTTCGCTGTTGTTCGCCGTAAGAGAGTTCACCGATCAGGCGGGCGGCAAGATGCGCGATTCCCATCATCTCCAGAGTGCGTTTTAAGGCGATCGTATTTCTTTTCTTCATTCCCAATTGAACGATCTCTTCGACGGTACTGGGAAAATGATTATTCAAGGCGCTTATTCGCTGTGGAAGATAGCCGATTCTGTTCCACTGATGAAAAGAAGTCAGCGGCTGACCAAAAATATCGACGGCTCCCTTTTGCGGTCGCAGGATGCCCAGAATATTTTTAATAAGAGTGCTTTTTCCGGATCCATTGGGTCCGGCAATGCCCAGATAATCGCCTTTTTTTACGGCAAAGGAAATATTACTGATGACTTCCAGGCCGTTGTAACAGAAGGTTAAATTATCAACGCTGATGACGTTCATGGACATCGCATTCCTTTTTTCAAATTAGTCAAATTTTTCTCCATTAATGAAATAAATGATTCACCGCTTTTAATATCTGCTTTACTGACATCATGTCCATTATTGAGCTTTAGTAGACCGGCGCCTGTTTCCCGGGCAATCATTTGGGCTAAGCGGGGATTAATCATGCTTTCATAATAAATATAAGCTACCCCTTGCCCTTTTACTTGTTCAATCAGATTAACCATCTTTTGCGGTGAAGGTTCCGCGTCCGCTGATACGTTATAAGCTGCAATATAGTTTAAATTATATCTTTTGGCCAGATAAGCAAAAGCCCAGTGACCGGCATGTAAAACTGTTTTTGTTTTGCACTTGGTTAATTCTGTGCGATATCGTTGATCCAGGGCAATCAATTTGAGTTTGTAATTATGAGCGTTTTTTAAATAGTAGTCGCTATTGCGTGAATCTTTTTTAATAAATGCCGCCGCGATATTATCGACCATCTTTTGGGCGTTATCCATATCCAGCCAGATGTGCGGGTCAAACTTGGAAATATGATTTTCTTGCTTTTCTTCATCCTTATTGAGCGGCAGCAAGACAGCTCCAGCTCCAGTCTCTATGGCCAGCATATTGGTATTTTTTTCGGCGGCATTAATGATTTTATATGCCCACTGTTCCATTTCGAAGTTGGTGAAAAGGAAAATATCCGTTTTGCTGACCTTTACTATATCTTCGGGCTTCAATTCATAATGATGAGCGTCTGTTCCCGGAGGCAAGAGCATGGTTACCTTGATTTTATCCCCGCCGATATTGCGGGCAAAATCGTAAATGGGAAAAATTGTGGCAATTACCCGTAGTTTTTGATCCTCCCGGTTTGACTCTTTTGCCGGTTGACAGGACAGAAGAAAGGATAACAAAAGGAGGAAGAGCAGAACTATTTTTTTTGAATACATAATTATTTTTCCTGTTTATATCATTGTTTTTTGTGTTTTGGTTATATTACGGCAGCAGGCGCAAATTCCGGATATATTAATTTCGATGTGATCAATGCTGTAATCATCTTTGGACAAAATTAACCCCGGCGCCTGGGTGAAAGGCAGTGGCGCCAGACAAGTAAATGCTCCACAATTTCGACAGCTGAAGTGAGGATGCAAAGGATTTTCCAAGGTAGCCATTTCAAAATAATTGGCGCCGCCTACTGACGCGATTTCTCGAATAATCCCGCGTTGCCTGAAAAGAGTTAAGATACGATAAACGGTTACTTTATCAATGCTGGCTTTGGTTTCCAGTGACTGGCTGATAGTGTTTACACTCAGCGGTGTTGTTGCTTTGAGTAATATATCCAAAACAGCAAGACGCTGCAATGTTTTAGAAATGCCGGCCTTTTGCAAAGTAAGCAAGGCATCTTTATGCTTTGAATCTGTGACCATGCCTGACGCTTATCAAAAATGCAACCGAGTTGCAACAATTATCAAATTGAAAAAAATGTGGTGATTGATTCATTTCATGGTATAAATACCATCAAAATAAGAATGAAATAATACCATTTCGATTTCAAAGGATAACGAGGCGGCAAGGAGGAGGCTCCGCAGGCGTATAACCTAAAGGTCACACGTATGAAAATACGTTGAGGAAGCTGACGACCATGCCAACAAAGTTAGCCAATGAAAGCGAATTGGTATAACAAAATAAGGAGGATGATTTATGAAACCCATCGGGCCGTTAATGTGGGAACATAGATTGATCGAAAAAATGCTGGCTTCAATGATGCGCCATATTGATCAGGTTGAAAAGAGCAAAAAGGTTAACCCACTGATTATTGATATGGCCGTTGATTTTGTGCGCATATATGCCGACCGCACTCATCACGGCAAGGAAGAGGAAATTCTCTTCAGAGATTTGACGAAGAAAAATCTCACACCGGAATTAAAGAAAATCATGCAGGAGTTGCTTGACGAGCATGTTTGGGGAAGAAAGACAACGGCATCACTGGTTGCGGCAAAAGTTAAATATTTGCAGGGTGAGGAAGGAAAGCTCCCAGAAATAATCAGTTTAGCACGGGAACTAGGCAATTTTTACCCCAAGCATATCGAAAAGGAAGACAAACATTTCTTCTATCCCTGCCAGGAATATTTTAACAAAGACGAACAGGGAAAGATGCTGGCCGAATTTTGGGAATTCGACCGCAAAATGATCCACGAAAAATATAATAAAGTTGTCGAAGAATACTCCGGGCTCAGCCTTTAATATTTCCAGCCCCAAAATCCTAAAGCGGCTATATTCATCAAAATCGGCACAGCATAAATTATTCCCACAGTGATGATTTTGCTTTTCAGGGTTTTCAAGCTAATCACTAAAATAGCAGCGCAGAAGAAGATGAAGTAGCCCAAGAAAAAGATCAGCCAGATACCCTTAAAAGATAAATTCCAGAAAGGGTATTCCCAGACAAGCTGCCCGCCGATATTGAGCACGCATTCGATAAACACACAAAAGGCGCTGTAGCCTATTGCCCAGAACCATTTTTCCGGCACACCGAAAATTTTCTCTTTTTTACTTTCGGACAGCGTGTGGTAGTAGATAATGCCCAGGATGAGAAACATGAACATGATTTCGATATTCCATCCCACTAACGTCCGCAGTGCCGTATCGCCCGGTGTTGTCCAGAAAGCGGAACGCTGAGTTAGGTACATAACCCAGCTATTCCATGTTTCATTAAAGAAATCGACGCCAAAAATTGTCAGACCGGCCAGGACGGCATCCCAGTTTTTGGTCTGGCGCGCCTCCTTAATTTCCCGTGTGTAAATATAAAAGACAATAGCTAAAAGAGGAATCACATACCATTTGATCATGGAAAGATCCCTCAGACCGCTTAACGCTTGTTCGGTTGCTGATGTCATATGACCTCCTTGTATTATGGGATTAATGTTGCCAGATTTATTTTATTATATTATAATATTTGGAAATCAAAAAGAAATAATTTTCATACCTGTTCTAAATTGTTTTATAAATAATTTGTTTTAAAATGCCAAGATGAGGTATAAAGAAGCGTAAAGGAGAAAAGAAACTTTTGATATTTACCAGCAAACTGAAATTTACCCTTATAATTTTGTTTACCATCTTTATAATTGGCACTGTCGGTTTTCATTTTATAGAAGGATGGAGTTTTGTTGATTCCTTTTACGCTTGTATCATTACATTGTCTACAGTAGGATATGGAGATTTCGTGCCGGAAACAACGGCAGGCAAATTCTTTGCGGTTTTCATAATTATTTTTGGCGTAGGCATGATGTTCTATTCATTGATTCTTATGGCGGAGACTTTTATTGAAACGCGTCTGCGCAGTTTATTAGGGAGGGGTAAATTGGAAAAAACAATCGAAAAAATGAATAATCATTATATTATTTGCGGTGGCGGCCGGATCGGTTTTTTAATTTGCCGCGAATTAATGGCGGGGAAAATGCCGTGTGTGGTCATCGATAACAATCCGGAGGTTATTCAGAGGGCTCAGGACGAGGGTTTTCTTTGCTTCAAGGGAGATGCAACGCAGGATAAAATTTTAATTGAAGCGGGGATCAAACGGGCTAAGGGCGTTGTTTGTGTCCTGCCGTCGGATGCGGAAAATCTTTATGTTATTCTGACGGCAAAGGAACTCAATCAACAAGTATATATTATATCCCGTTCTGAGGAAGAAGCATCGGAGCACAGGCTCCTGCGGGCGGGAGCTGATCGCGTCATGTCTCCCTACACATTGGGCGGTGTCAGAATGGCTATGGCTATTTTGCGTCCAGCCATGCTGGACTTCATTGAAATTACCACCCGTCAGCAAAGTCTGGAGTTGCGCATGGAAGAAATATCTATTTGCAAAGGCTCGCCGTTTATCACTCAGTCATTGGAAGATTCGGGAATACGCAAGCGTTATGGGCTGATCATTGTCGCCGTGAAAAAGGATTCAGGAAAGATGATTTTTAATCCCATGGCCAATTATATTATCGCCGAAGGCGACAGGTTAATCGCGATGGGCGAGGATGAAAACGTAAAACAGTTTTCTGAAGCGTGCCTACTATAAGGAGTAGATAATGAAAATAAACAGAATATTGCGATGGGGATTGCTGATTTCTATTTTCAGTTTTTTGGGCTGCGCCGGCCCCACCAGACTTTACAGCGTTAATATATACTATGACGCGGATCAATCCGCTATCCCCGCATATTTAAAAGCTGATAAAGCCTCTAATGCCATTATTTCCATAGCCGAATTTACCGATACGCGCCGGATGAACGACCGGCTTGTTATCGGGCATGTCGTGGAAAAAGACGGCATGAAAAATTTAGTACTTCCTAAAAATGTCAAGGTAACTAAAGCCATATCCAAGGGCATAAAAGAATATTTAAGAAAGGCCGGTTATAAAGTTTCCGATAAAATTGGGCAATGGGATTTGAAGGAAGAAACCATGCCGAAGGAAGACTTTAAAATTCTTATCGGCGGCAATATAGATGAACTGGAAATATCCTGCCGGAGGGGGTTTCCTACTAATTATTGTGAAACCAATATGAAGCTGACCATTGTTTTTGCGGATATGGCCAAAGGGAAAATATTGTACGAAAGAAAGGTGGAAAGCAACTATTCAAAGGAATATGTTTTATTTTCTGAAGAAAACCTTGGAGAGCAGGCCGGTATTGCGCTCGGCGATGCCATTGAAAAATTATTTGCAGAAAAAGCTGTAGCGCAGAAGCTTAAAGAAGCGATAGCTCAGTAATACCAATTCTGAAGGAAGTTTTCGCCATATTGGTGAAAATTCTCGGCAATGTAAGATTTTATTTGTTATTCACTCTCCTTAAGGGAGTGCGCTCCCGATCAAAGTGCTATTTTTGTTAGCAAAGGCGGCCATGGTGTGCGTTGTCCTTTTGACGGTCTTTAGCCGATTTATACAGAAAGATACAGTCTGTATTTACAGAATTATACAGACTGTATAAACATTGTTGTGCAATAAAAACAAAGGGAGAATTTAATGTCTGATATAATGGACAGCAACTATGCTCAAATGAAATCATACGTTGAGCGCAACAAGTTTCCATTCAATGAATCCGCAGAAGAAAACTGTAAGCGTATTGATGTGCAGCACGGGAAAGCACATTGTGCCGTTAAGGTTTATGGTACTGGGACTATTCAGTTGCAGGGTCCAGACAGTAAACTTAAGGAAGCGCTTAATGAAGCAAAAATAGCAGTGGAAAATGAAGAAAGTATTGGTGAGATGCTTACATTCGAGATTGAACAGTTTCCATCACTACTGAAAGAGCGCATTCCATCCATTGATCCTGTAATTATCCGCTTTATAGAAGAAGCAATTGTTGCAATAAAAGCAGGATCAAATCTTGGTTGTGCATTTTTGCTCGGTGGCGCATCAGAGCGAGCAATCCTCTTGCTTGTCGATACCTATACTAAAGCTATACCTGACGAAAAAATTCGAACATATTTCATATCGCGAACGTCAAATAAATACATTGCCAAGGTATTTGATGAATTCAAGGCGTCTTGGAAAAGTTCACTTAATAAACCAAAAGGTTATGGCTGGACTAACGATATTGAAATAAAAGTCGAGCAGTTGTTTCAGTTTTGTCGCATTTGCCGGAATGAAGCAGGACATCCGCATCTTCCACCAAACCTTGATAAGGGAGTTCTTCTTGCAAATATGGGTCAGTTTGTAAAATATGTTGAAGATATGTATGAGCTTGTTGGTTACTATAGTACAAATCAGGTACAATTTTAGGCACAACAAAACCAATACAGCCGATCGCTACGCTCCGGCTGATTTTTTCGTTAAGCTGAAAGAATACAAAATTATATTTGCTTCTCTTTTCCTTGGTATGATATAATGGAATACCACCGAAGGAGGTTGATTATGGGAAAAGCAAAAATAGCAATTACAATGGACGCCGAATTTATTGGTGAATTGGATAGACTGGTCGAGGAAAATTATTTTCAAAATCGCAGCCAGGCAATCCGTGATGCCGTGCGCGAAAAACTTGCCAGAATGAAGCGCAGTCGGCTATCTATTGAATGCGCAAAACTCGATCCGAAATTTGAAAAAGCTATGGCGGAAGAAGGATTAGCTGCGGATGTGAGCCAATGGCCAGAATATTGAAAGGTGAAATTCGGTGGGCGGATTTGAATCCCGTGCGCGGTCATGAACAGGCAGGCTTGCGCCCCGTGCTCATTCTGAGTCACGACATTTTTAATGAACGCTCAGGTACCGTTATATCCATGGCTATAACAAGCCAACCACAAAAAGCTGGATTCCCATTAACCATTGAACTGAAGTCTCCAAATTTACCCAAGAAATCATGGATCAAAATTAGTCAAATCCGAACCCTGTCCGTAGAAAGAATAGGAAAATTCATTGGCAAAGTATCTCTGGAAGAGTTGAATCAGGCCATTGAAGGGCTGAATGAAATAATTGCGTAACAAAATCAATCCAGCCGATCGCTTACGCTCCGGCTGATTTTTTCGGTTCGTCCGGGAGACACTTTATGAGTTCACATATCAATGGTTCATGGCATCAGAAGCATCCGATGCCGAAGAAGCCAACCTTGGAGCAGCGCGTGGACTGGCATCTCGCCCACGCAAAAGCGTGTGGTTGCCGCGACATTCCGAAGACCGTGATTGCAGAATTGCAGCGTCGCGGACAGAGGGAATCGGGTGTTGCTGGTGTTAGCAACATTTCTCGCAGTTGATGGATTTGTGATTTATTTATTCTGGAAGTATGGATACAAGAGACCATCGGCCTAACTAGTCGCCGGAGCCAACGCCGGTTGGCGCTTTCAGTTCCGCTGTCGCGGTTCACGTCATGAGTCGGCGGTGGCTCAGCCTCTGAAAGTCATGTCATCGTTGATCGGCCAGTGAAGATGGCCTCAGGAATGACATCCAAGCTCGTAATTACGAATTGCGACAAGTGCGGCCGATCTGTTTCATTCTCAAAAGTTATTCATGGATTCGCTGGAGACTCCGAGCCTTTGGTGTCCGTTCGTTGCCCGTTCTGTGGGTGCAGCAATACAATATGAAAACATCACTTAATCACGGCCTGTACCAGATCGCGCAAACGGCACGCTCCAGGTGAGGTCCATGTTAGGACATCAATTAATTGTCCAAAATAAGTTATTTGGCTACTTTGCATTCGGTTTAATGATTACCTTGATTGATTCTCTGCCATCAGTTACCAACTGAAAGCCTTTAGCGATATCGGTTAAGGCAAGCCGGTGCGTAATCAAATCATCCACTGTTATGGCGCGCCATTCTATTAACTTCATTGCTTCCATAATATCGGGAGGACCGCAATAATAAGAAGTGATGATGGTGATTTCCTTCATCCAGAAATCATTGATGGGAACGACAACCTTCTTGTCCGGTCCGGGAACGGCAAACAGTACAATCACACCGCCTTTGTCTACACATTTCCATGCCTGCTCCACCGCTGAATCAGCCGAAGCGCATAAAAAAACGACATCGGCTTTTTTGCCGTTTTCTGCTATCAATCGTTCCGAAATATTATTCGCCGCGTCGATAATGACATCGGCTCCCATTCTCGTGGCAAATTCGAGTTTTGTTTTGTTGATATCGGCGGCTATTATTTTGCATCCTTTTGTCCAGGCAAGCTTCACGTTAAGCAGTCCCGACATTCCGCACCCGATGACCAGCATAGATTGCCCCTTTTTTACGCGGGTTTGCCTCTGCGCCCTGACGACGCAAGCAAGAGGTTCAATGAATGTGCTTTGATCGTAGGTAATATTTTCAGGCAGTAGATAAGTTCCGCGCTCTACAATAATATCAGGAACCAGGATGTATTCGGCAAAACCGCCGGGGAGCCTTTCCTTAACTTCCGCGCATTGAGGATAGTGCCCGTTTTGGCAATAATAACATTTCATGCAGGGCACTTTAGGGGCGATAAATACCCGGTCACCCGGTTTATATTTTTTTACGGAAGAACCAACTGCGATAACTTCCGCGCCTATTTCGTGCCCCTGCACCAGCGGCGCTCGCGGGAGCCGGTACCATTCGACTATATCACTGCCGCAGATGCCGCAGGAAATAACCTTGACCAGCATTTCCTTGTTCTTTGGCACCGGAGTCCGTACTTTTTTGATACGGATATCTTTGTTGTTATACCAGTATGCGACTTTCATTTGTTCTTCAATGTATTATAAAGATCAAAAGCCTTTGCCGGAGTTTCGTTGTCATGGACGACAGCCCGCACCGCCTGAATCATGGCAATTGGCGCTTCGGACTGGAAAATATTACGCCCCATATCGACGCCGGCGGCGCCTTTCTGGACCGCGTTATAGGCCATAGTCAGGGCGTCAAGTTCCGGTATTTTCTTGCCGCCGGCCATTACAATCGGTACAGGGCAGGATGCGGTGACGGTCTCGAAACCTTCATCTATATAGTAAGTTTTGATATAGTGGGCGCCAAGCTCCGCGCATATCCTGCAAGCCAGCCGGAAGTACTTCGCGTCACGGGCCATATCCTTGCCTACCGCAGTCACCGCGAGAGTCGGAATACCGTAACGGTTGCCGATATCAACCATTCTGGTCATGTTGATGATTGACTGCCTTTCATATTCGCCGCCGACAAAGACCTGAACAGCCATGGCAGAGACATTCAAGCGTATAGAATCTTCGATATCAACAGCGATATCTTCATTGGACAGCTCTTTGAGAATGCTGGCGCCTCCGGAAACCCGCAGCACAATGGCCTGAGAAGTGGAAGGCGGTATAACACTGCGGAGAATTCCCCTTGTCAGCATAAGGGTGTCCGCATAAGGCACTAAAGGAAGGATATTGATATCGACTCGTTCCAGACCGGTGGTTGGTCCCTGGAAATAACCGTGATCGATGGCCAGCATAACCGTTCGGCCGGAGACGGGATTAAATATTCGCGCCAGTCTGTTTTTCATTCCCCAATCCAGGGAATTCGAACCTTTGAGGAAAAACCCCTGTGTCTTTTGCGGCATATCGCAATAAAACATTTTGGCATCTTTGATTCCATCTGCGTCCGGCATCTTTTGTGTTCTCCTTATTATTGATATTGATTGTAATCTTGCATATTTTTTAAAATCCGTCAATCCCGCGACTTGGAATCTCCGGCTCTTGCCGGAGGATGAATGTGCCCCCCGATCAGGTTGAGGGCAGGCTGTACTCGCGGAAGGTTTCATTATTATAGAGAGCCTCTGGCTCCTGCCAGAGGGGCTTTTTTTTATGTGCGTCCGGCATGTTCGTAAACGTCAATTTAAAGTCCGTAGGATTGGCTCCCTTGGAGTAGCCAAAACAGTATATCAAGTCATTACTGCGGCAAATTCCAGATTGCGTTATATTGCAGCGAAGAATAAATTAGAATATCAAATGATGAAAATATTGCCTGCCTCTTATGTGGATAAACCCGCCTTGAAGAAAGTGCAAAAGGTGGTTAAGCTTTCTCACACTGCTACGGATCACAGCAGATAATTCCAATTCTAAATCAAAACGATATCTTTGTTGGCGTCGTCGGCGGCTTCCTCAGCGTATGTATTTCCGGGAGTGCATCACCCAAGGGGGCACAATAAAAACAGATATTTCCCTTTCCGGTGAGTTACGCCATTATGGCGTGGAGCACATTCGCTTCCTGCATCTACTCCTTATCCCACCGAAGCGGGACAGTTCAATTAACGAATTACAGTTTACTGCGTAACTGTAATTCGATTTTCACTGCCGCCTCGTTATCCTTTTAAAACGAAATGTATAAATTTATTCTCTCGGGTTAAAAAAGCTTAATCAGTTTCTTGTTTATATGGAATAATTTACTTTTGTGAAGAGGGGTCGTGATTACGCAGAAGATCACCAAACTGATCAGGCGTAACAGGCTTGCTGAAATAAAAACCCTGCATCTCATCACAGATGTGATCCTGTAAGAAGTCTTTCTGCGCTTGCGTTTCCATGCCTTCGGTGACGACAGAAAGGCTTAGAGTCTTGCCCATGGCAATGATCGCTTCGGTGATCGCTTTGTCCTTAGAATCTTGTGGGAGGTTACGAATGAAGGATCTGTCCACCTTGATCGTGTCGATAGGGAAGTTTCTGAGCTGAGTTAGAGAAGCGTAGCCTGTGCCGAAATTATCGATGGCTAGCCGCACGCCCATTTTCTTGATATTGGTCAGCACCTCAATTAGGCGCGCAGGATTCTGCATTACCATACTTTCCGTGATTTCCAATTCCAAAAGATTTGGCGCCATGCCGGAATCCACCAACGCGGCTTTAATATCTTTTAATAAGTTGTCGTCCATGAGTTGGCGAAGCGATAAATTTACCGCCGTACAGACAGGTGGCAGGCCCTGGCGTTGCCAGGCGACATTTTGGGCGCATGCCGTTTTCATCACCCACCTGCCGATGGGAACGATCAGCCCTGTTTCTTCGGCTACTGGAATGAATTGCATGGGGGTTACTGAACCAAGATAGGGGTTATCCCAGCGCAGCAGGGCCTCCACACCCGTGATCGCGCCGGTTTTGAAATCCACTTTAGCCTGATATTCTAATGATAGTTCATTGCGCTCCAGCGCGCGACGCAGGTTTGTTTCTATAGAGAAGCGTTTATTTGATAGTGACTGAATATCTTTGGAGTAGAACTGGTAGTTGTTCTTGCCTTCTTCTTTGGCAACATACATGGCCATGTCCGCATTTTTCATCAGGGCTTGTTCGTCCTCTCCATCCCTGGGGTATATGCTGATGCCGATACTGGCGGTTACGCGGCATTCTTCACCCAGAAGAACTATCGGTTGGATAGCGCTGGAAAGTATCTTGTGGGCCAAGGTTCCGACTTGACTCAACTCATCCACGTCCTCGATCAGTATAATAAATTCATCTCCTCCCAGACGACCGACAACATCCACTCCTCTCAGCGATTTTTTAAACCGTTTGGCAATCTCTTGCAGCAGTTGATCCCCCGCCTCGTGACCCAGGGAGTCGTTGATAGTTTTGAAACGGTCAAGATCGATGAAGAAAACGGCTAACTGCCGCTGATAGCGCCGTGCGGCTTGGATGGCGTGATTTATTAGTTGGCCGAACATCAAGCGGTTAGGCAATCCCGTCAAAGCGTCGTGTGTGGCCAGATACTGAATCCGCTCCTCCGCTCGCTTGCGTTCGGTAACGTCGCGTACAATTCCTCTAAATCCTATTGGTTTACCTGATGAATCTTTTTGTAACGATACAGATGATTCAATGTATCTTTTAGTCCCGTCTTTTCTTATAATCTGCCAATCGACTCCTTTGGCGGGTTCTCCCGTGTTATAAACTTTATTAATCACTTGAAAAAGTTTATTTTTGGTTTCTTTATCTGTATGCTGCCGGTGATTCATACCCATCAATTCCTCTTTGGAGTAGCCATGGATTCGGCACATTGAATCGTTGAAAAAGGTATATTTACCGGTAATATCAATCTCGAAATAGCCTTCCTGGATGCTTTCAAGGATGGTTCGATATTTTTCCTCACTTTGGCGAAGTGCTTTTTCCATCCGATGGCGCTCGGTAATATCCGTAATAACGGTTTTATATTTTTCTCCGTATTCCCTTATCGTCTCTTCCATTTGCTTGTGTTCGGTGATATCTCGCGAAATGCCCCGGAATGCTATTGGATTGCCTTCTGTGTTTCTTATAAGTGATATCGAAACTTCGGAAATCTGTATCGTACCGTCTTTTCTGATCATTTTCATTTCGAATGCTTTAACCGGATTGCCAGTTATATAGACTTCCTTAAAGACCTGGTAAGTTTTTTTAGCGTTTGCTTCATTTTGATACTGACGGTTTTCTGTTCCGATCAATTCCTCTTTGGAATATTTGAGATGGTCGCAAATCACATCATTAACGAAAGTATATTTACCGGAGAGATCAGTCTCATAATAACCATCCTGAATTGTTTCGATAAAGGTTCGATATTTTTCCTCACTTTGGTGAAGCGCTTCTTCCATCCGATGGCGCTCTGTAATATCCATAAAACTGCCCAGCGTGGCTCGATCATTTTCATAAACGATGGGAGTGATTGTCTCCAAAACCCTCATTACCTCATCGTTCTTCTTGATGAATCTGTATTCGTAAGTTTCAAAGCTTTCCCCTTTCAAGCATTTTATCGCTTTCTTCCTGACCATTTCTCTATCATCAGGATAAATATTATTTAGGGAATATGTGCCGATAAGCTCTGTGTCCGTATAGCCAGAGAGTTTTTGATACAACTCGCTTACATAGACAAATTTACCATGCTTCAAGATATATATTCCGACTACGACATTTGATATAATGTCTTTTGCCAGAGGGGATAAATCATATTGCTTATTTTTCTTCTTCTTTTCAGATTTGCTTACGGCTTCCGATTTGACTGCCATTATCATTCAAACTCCGCTCATTATTATAGGGAGCATCCGGCTCCTCCCGGATGGGGTTCCACTAATTCTTGTATTATGTTGCATAGACATTTTGAGTCTAATACCTTAATTTTAAGCAATTTATATGCCCAATGCAATTAAATATATATCTATATCCCTTTAATAGTTAAAGGAAATTGAAATCAGCATGTAAAATAAATATTTATTAAACACCTGCGCAACTATATAAATAGATAACCTCGTATGCCAAAAATGGTGATTTTCACCAAAACAAGGCCATTTCGAACGTAATTAAGGTAGTCTTCCCCTGTTCCTGTATGCCTTCAAATTCTTAAAGACTTGTTACTGCACATATGCATCCCGGAAGTATTCGGGAGACCGATAAAGGGATAGCGCTGGCGGAACTTGAACGGCATTTTATCGAGTGGCTTATTGTTGAAACTCCAATTTAATGAGGCTCGCTGATAATGAGACCCAAGCTTCAGAAACAAAGTGAACGGAAGCTTGTTGGACAGAATTATGCCAGGCGCGTAGCCTTGGTAAAACGAACGAAGTGAAGTTTGAAGCGTTTGACGAATTATACCACCCAGCTTGCTGCTGGATCATTTTTCAAAGCTTGCTTTTGGGGTGGTTGTTCATACCCGTGATTTTTGATCGGTAATCCCCAGTGATTCACAGAGTATTTCCGCTGGATCGAGAGCGGTCATGCCGGAAAGCCCGCCCAACTGCATACGGCAGGAGCCGCAATCCGCGACAATATTTTCAGCTCCGGTTTTTCTGATGAGCGAGACAGCCCGGTTGCCCAGATGGACTGCCGTGGACTCGTTGCTCTTTTTGAAACCATAACTGCCGTTGAGTCCGCAGCAGGCGTCATCAAGAATTTCATATTCCAGGCCGGGTATCATCGCCATAAGCTTTGCCGCTGGGTAACCGATGTCCAAAGCTCTAAGGTGACAAGGGATGTGATAAGCGATCTTACGCCGCACCTCGCCGAAGTCCGGTTTGATATACCCTTCGTTAATAAGCTTAATGATGTATTCATGAACGTCATAGCTGTTTTCGGCGATCTTTTTCCCCTGGGGGATTTCCAGAATGCCCGGATAATCATGCAAAAGACACAGGCCGCAGGAAGTACATGTATATATAACATCATACCCTGCGTCGATGTAATTGGATAATGAAGATGCATTTTTTTGTGCGAAAGATCTGGCCAACTCCAGCCTGCCGTTACCGAGCGCGGGAAGACCGCAGCACCACTGGGGTGGTAGGACAACGTCCACATTCAATGATGACAGTAAACGAATAATTTTTCTGCCGATATCAGGTCGATAGAAATTAATAAAACATCCGTAGAAAAAAGCAACTTTCCTTCTCCCTCTGTTCAGGTTTTTCTTTTTGTTGTACAGTTTTCGGAAACGAAACTTCGGGAAAGGGAATGTAAGTTGATATTCCCATTGCCCGAAAAGCTTTCTTTCCCGATTTTGGTTGCGGCAATCATGTTGGCGATAGGGGCGGTTAAAGAACCCAGCGCGCTCAAATAATAGTTATTGGCAAAAAGCAGATGTGCCGGTGTTTGTGGATGTTCCAGCCCGTATCTCTGCTGTGCCTTGAGGATTATCTGGGCTGGCTCTACGCCGCACGGGCAGGCCATTTCACAGCGCTTGCACTGGCTGCATAGAAGCACCCACTCGTCCTCCGCTTTTTCCCTGTCCGACCGGAATCGCTGGGCGTCTGGCCCCGCCTGCTTCGGCCCGGGAAACTCCGGGTTCACCCGGAATACAGGACAGTTTTCCACACAAATTGTGCAGCGGATGCAGTGTTCGAAATTCATCGAATATACTCCATGCAGGATTTCGCCGCCACATGGGCTGTTGCCAACGCCAGACCGTGACCGCAGCCGTTTTTTAATATCTCCGTATCGGCCAGGATTCCGCCGCACACAAAAATATTTTCCCAGAGGCGACCCCGCGGGCCGCAGGGATGAATCCGCAATGATTCCCGCCCTGCCGATGCCGTGATTGAAAGAAAAATAATCATTATCGAACCAAGTTTCGCGCGGGCCGGGAACGTGTACCGGCAGATTGAATACATTTTCAATAATGGCTTCGCGTGTGGCGGTAAGGCCGCCGCCGACAAATGATCCGGTGGCCAGAATAAAGGCCTTGCCATTAAGACTGTTTGGCCTTCCTTTGGATGCTCGTCGTGACGGCTTCAATGATCTTTCTCGATTTTTCCACGCCGATAACCGGCCAACCCCAGTAGATATCACCGCCCTTTTTCCGGAAATAGTTTTTCAGCGTGTTGAACAGCCTTCTGCCGGGCATGGATGGTGGAATGGTCGGGATTTCAAAGACGGGCTTTCCCATAAGTATTGCTATGGTATTGACAATTTCGGCTGCCGATTCCAGACCGAGAACGGCGGGGAAGGCGATCTTATCTTCTTGAATGTCCAATTTCCCCAACCAGATGCTAAATTTTTCGAGAAATTCTTTTTCCTCGAAATGTGACGCGATACCCATGGTGCTGGAAACACCAGCATCATATACTGAAAATCTAGTATTCTTGCGCCGGGAGATAATATAGCTGGGATAAAAATCCTTAAGTCCATTGAAGGTGATGATGTGCATACTGTCCTTAGTGTCTTGCGGCGCCGATTCCATTGTTGAAGGAACCAGGCAGGAAGTCTTGAAACGTGCCCAGAGCAGAAAGAACAAGGCGATTTTCTTCTGGAGCGCCGACATAGGGAATTCCCATATCCATCATGGCCGCTTGGAAATTATCCAATGCCTCCCTGATAGTTTTCTCGGGGACAAGGTGAAAGGGGTGCGCAGGTGGAAGTTCTTTAATGCCGGTAAGAGGATTATGATTGCGGGAGCAAACATCGATGCAGCCGGTGGAAAGACAAGCTGTCGGTTCCCCGCTGGTGACGAGGGCGACTTTAAAACCGCTTTGTGCAAGAAATGCTCCCGCTGTCAGGCCTGCTACTCCCGCTCCGATGACAATGACGTCGTATTCGATAACGCTCATTGTCGGTTTCTCCATGGCCAGGATGCCCAGATAGATATATTCCACAAGCTGTTCTTCCCGGAGTTGATCACCCCAGAGAGCGTACCTTATTCCTCTGAACCGGCGCTGGAGAAATCCCCGCAACATCTCCATAGACTGCTCGGGCGAGATGACACTCATATCATTCATTATGCCAAGTGCCCGAAAAGTGCAGAAGCCGCCCTGGCATGGTCCCATGCCCAGGCGTGTCCGGTGCGTGATATCGCCGACATTTCTTGTGCCGGTCTGGTTGATAATCCGCTTCACCGCCTTTCTGTTAACCAGTTCGCATTCGCAGACGATATCTTTCATATCCGCCAGCCGCTTGGAAAGCGGGTAACCGCTCAATTCCTCCTGACCGTCCAGCGGGATTTCCGCCGTTTCGCAGGACTTTTTGAGTTTAAAAGAAGCCATTATGACATCGACCATCTTTTCCGCCATCAGACGGAAAGTCGAGAGCTTTCCTCCCACGATGCTGTACATACCGTTTTGGTGGTCGATAATCTGAAAACCACGGGAAATTTCATGTGCGTCCATTTTCTTGGATTTGAGCAGTGGCCGGACACCAGAAAAAGCGCGGATAATGCGGGTATCGTTGAAATGAGGAATCATCCGTCCCGCCTCGCTGATAATAGTATCTACCTCTGTGGACTCGATGCCTATTTTATCCGGGTTTTCCACCGCCAGCGATGTTGTTCCGGCCAAACAAACGGCCTCATTGGGTACTATTATATCGCCATCGGATGGCGACCTCAGTCTGTTGATTACCATATTGGTCAGGCGGTGATTGGTAATGACCAAAGATCCCTTGGACAGCGTCATAGGTACTTCACAACCGGCAAGAGAAGCGATCATATTTGCCCATGCGCCGGTCGCGTTAACAATGATGTTACCGCGAATTTCCCTCAATTCACCAGTTGCCTGATCGGTGGCTTTAATGCCAATACACCGGCCGTGTGATTGGACAATTTCCGTAACTTTATGCCGGGTGAAGATAATGCCGTCCCGAAGCTGCGAAGTTCGAATATTAAGCATGCACAGACGGAACGGATCAATGGAGCAATCTGGAACCTTGATCGCTTCTTCGATTTCTGGATTCAGGTTGGGAACAAGATCAATGGCCTTGGTCGAGGAAATGACCTCAGCAGGGATGCCTACTTCTTCACAGCCCCGGAGAAACATTTCCCGGAAACGTTTGGAATCACCGGGCAGGCGGACGAACAGGCCCCCCGTTTGCTCGACGCATTTTTTACCGATTCTCCTGATGATCAGGTTTTCATCGTAACATTCCCGGGCGGCTATCGGGTCGATAACGACATATCTGCCGCCGCTGTGCAGTAGGCCATGGCAGGCGCCGGTGGCTCCCGCCGCGAAGTCGCCTTTTTCTATGAGGCAGTGGGGAATACCGCGCAGCGCCAGATCTCTGGCAATACCGCAGCCGGTGGCGCCTCCGCCTATAATAATAACATCAGCTTTAATCATGCTGATTATTTTTCTTCCTCCCAGTGCATAGCTCGCTTTACA
>CAVQCU010000153.1:0-6098 GCA_963710995.1 uncultured delta proteobacterium | reverse complement strand
AAAAATATGCTCTGGAAATACACAAAACCAAAAGAAAAAAAACTGATAATCAACTCCCGCGAAGCATGGCTTTACTTGCCGCAGGAAAAGATTGCCTACACTCAGAAATCAGAATATATTTTTCAATCCAAAGTATTAATTAAGTTTTTATCTGGACTGGGAAAATTAAAAGACGATTTTTCCATTAAATATGCCCAATCTGAATCTCTGGATAAAAATGGAAATTATTTGCTGCTGTTAATTCCGCTGGAAAAAAGTTCCGCTTACAATTCCCTGAAAATTACAGTCGACAAAAGCAATTTTTATATTTTGCAGGTAAGCTTCGATGATTTTATGGATAATTCTACCATTCTGAGATTTTCCAATATCTCCATGAACGCAGGACTTACACAAAAAATGTTCCAATTCAAACCTTCGGCTGGAGTCCAAGTTTTCCAAATGCCGTAAGATTATGGAAGTTTATTTGTTAAAAGGGTTCTCATCGTTAAAATCAGGAGTTAGCTCGTAGTCGTTGACTTCCTGAACAAAAATGTTATCGAAGCCTAACTTCAGTGCATAATTCGTTACTTGTTCATATTCACTCTTAGTGATTCTGCGTTTTAAAATCGAATGTTGACGCACCTTGGCAATCGGCGTGTACTGAGACATAAGGCTTAGGAAAACCGACGTGGATATTTTCTTTTTGATCAGCTTTAAAACTTCCTTGGAGTTTTCTATTCTGCCGGGTAAAACCAAATGGCGAATAATTATTCCCCTTTGAGCGACACCGTTTTTCAATTCCAGACCATCTCCAACCTGCTTCACCATTTCTTTTAACGAATCCAGAGCGAAGCGGGGATATTCAGGAGCTGCCGAAAAATCGACAGAATCTTTTTCCAAACCGTATTTAAAGTCCGGCAGATAAACATCCACCATGCCGTCGAGCAAACGAATAACATCAGGATTTTCGTAGCCACCGCAATTGTAAACAAACGGTACCGTAAGCCCCTGCATGCGCGCCATGCACAGAGCCTCCATCACAAGAGGCGCCTGTGGCGTCGGAGTTACCGGCTCGATATTGTGACAGCCATTTTTTTGAAGATCCAGCATGACCTTGGCCAGTTGCAACACCGTCAGATGACGTCCCTGCGCGCTGTGGGAAATTTGATAGTTTTGGCAATAGATGCATCCCAGATTGCATGAAGAAAGAAAAATTGTCCCAGCGCCGCGCATTCCGGAAAGAGGAGGCTCTTCGCCATGATGGGCCAGCGCACAATCCATGACGATATCGGCAGGCAGACGGCAATAGCCCAACTCGCCTTTTGTCCGGTCAAGCCGGCAGGTGCGCGGACAAAGCGTGCAGGATTTGTAAAGATCGAGAAGGGCCTGAATAATCATATTTGAACCAAAAGTTTTAAGTTTTAAGAAAAAAAGAATTGCGCGAAGCGCCTCAATTATACTTAACCCTTAAATCTTCTCCACTATTTCCCTAATCTTGCCGCTCTCCACCAGTTCTAAAAAATCTTCGCCCAGCGGCGCGGATAACTCCACGGCTTTGCGCCAGTTTTTAATTCTTGTTTCCTGATCGTCAATGAAGGTGACAAAATCCGTGCGGTCGGGAACTTTTGCGCCCGGAAGATTTTCGATAAAGCTTTGCGAGGGGAAAACCATTAAAACATTGCTTAATGTTTCCGCGTCCGGCACACGGCGCACTATTTTTTTGTCCAGCCAGCCCGGAATGATCCGCTCCTGATGATGGAAGAAAAGCACTATTTCATTTTCTTTGACGGCAAACTGGTGTGTGAGGTGATAATCAATAAGGCCGCCATCGCGATAGACGCCGCGCGGGGCGCCATAAACGTCACGCACACCGGCAATAACAATAGGAATGGCACCAGAAGATAAAACCGCGTATTTAAAATTAACTTCATTTATCGGCACGTAATTGCCGCGGAATTGTGATCGAAAACAAAAGGAGGGCGGTTTGGCGCCATTATAAAATACAACTCTGTCTGCGAAATGATAGATATTATTACGGCTGAAATAGTTAAAGACATAGCAGGTTACCAGCCCAAGTTTTTGTAACCAGATATTTTCAAAAGCAACAAGGCCGCGTGCCCGGGCGGTAATTACAACCAAACGATATTTTTTATTGGCCAGGGCAAAAGGCAGCGCATCGTCTTCCAGATATTCATTAATGACGCCGGTGATTTTTTCCAATACGGTTGCCGGTGTATCTTTTCTGGAGTACCTTACATTGATATACGCATCCAAAAGTTTGCCGTAACATTCGATAGCCTCCGGCTGCAGCCAGGCGGCAAAGCGGAAGGCGCCCGCGGAGGAGCCAACCAGATTCACGGCGCTGGAACGGCCTAAAAATCCGCCTTTCAAGAGAGTTAAGTCAAAGCCGCAGGCAATCAGCCAGCGTGGCCCTACTGCCGGTCCAAAATAAGTGGAGACAGAATCAAAATTAAATCCACCATCCTTGATAATTTTGTAAATTCGCTCACCAGCTTTAATTCGTATTCGGCTCATATTTATTTTCTATCCCGACAAAGACCTGTTGTCAACAAATAGAAATGTCTTAATACTTGATGTCTTAATATTTAATTGACATACCAGACCGCGTTTCTTATAATTTACTCACAAAGCAGCAATATCTGTACCAATAGAGCCGTGCTCAATGTATGAGAGCCTACTCAATGAAGGATGTCCATAAAGGATTCAATCGTCACATTTATACATGCGATATAGGTTATGAAAAAATGTCCGTATTGTGCTAAAGAGATATAGAATGAGTCAATTAAGTGGCAATTAAGTGTAAATTTTGTGAAAATGCTTTGAAAAACAAGAAAATGTTTTGAATGAAGAACATTCTCAAGGGAATAATTCAAGATGAAAAAAAAAATATTACGTTTTACAGATATTCACAAAGCGGCTGAACAAGGAAACTCAGTTGCCCAGAACAATCTAGGTGTGATGGACCTGACTGACAAAGGCGTTCCAAAGGACGATGCCGAAGCTGTGAAATGGTATCGTAAGGCGGCTAAGCAGGGAGATGCAGATGCCCTGTTCAATCTGGGTATTATGTACCAAGAAGGCAAAGGCGTTCCACAGAACGATGCGAAAGCCGCGAAATGGTATCGTAAGGCGGCTGAACAAGGAAACGCGGTTGCCCAGAACATAATGGGTATTATATACAAAGAAGGCATAGGCGTTCCGAAGGACGATTCCGAAGCTGTAAAGTGGTATCGTACGGCGGCCCAGCAGGGAAATGCAGATGCCATGTTCAATTTGGGTATTCTATACCAAGAAGGTGAAGGCGTTGAGCAGGATGATGATGAATCTGTAAAGTGGTATCGTAAGGCGGCCGAACAGGGACACACAGATGCCCAGAATTGGCTTGCCGGTATATACCGGGACGGTATATTTGTTCCAAAGGATGATGCTGAGGCCGTAAAGTGGTATATCAAGGTGGCTGAGCGTGGCGATGCAGAGGCCCAAATGATACTGGGTATGATGTATATAGAAGGCAAAGGCGTTCCAAAGGACTATGCGGAAGCCGCGAAATGGTATAGTAAGGCGGCCCAGCAGGGACACGCAGATGCCCAGAACATACTGGATATAATCTACCAAGAAAGCGAAGACATTCCGCAGGACAATACTGAAGACGAAAAGCGGCCTCTCAAGGCGGCCCAGCAGGGAGGTGCAGATGCTCAATTTGAGATTCGCGGGATGTCCGTAAACGGTTTAAGCGTTCCGCAGGACAATGCGGAGACTAGAAATCTTATCTCAAGGCGGCCCAACAGGGAGATACAGAGGTCCAGACTATACTGGGTATGATGTACAAAGAAGGCAACGGTGTTCCACAAAACGATGCCGAAGCCGTAAAATGGTTTCTTAAGGCAGCCCAGCAAGAAGACGCAAAGGCCCAGTTCAATCTGGGTATTATGTACCAGGAAGGTGAAGGCGTTCCGCGGGACGATGCCGAGGCTGCAAGATGGTTTTTAAAATCTGCTGAACAGGGTATTGCAACTGCCCAGTTCAATCTTGGTGTAATGTACCAAGACGGTTTAGGCGTTGCACAGGACGATGCCGAGGCTGTAAAGTGGTATCGCAAGGCGGCCCGAGCAGGGACAAGCAGACGCCCAGACCATAATGGCTATGATGTACAAAGAGGGCAAAGGCGTTCCGCAGGACGATGCTGAGGCCATAAAGTGGTATCTCAAGGCGGCCCAGCAGGGAAATGCCGATGCTCAATTTGAGATTGGTGGGATGTACATAAACGGTTTAGGCATTCCACAGGACTATGCGGAGGCTGCAAAGTGGTATCGTAAGGCGGCCCAACAGGGAAATGCACATGCCCAGTATAATCTGGGTTTGATGTGCCAAGACGGTTTAGGCGTTCCGCAAAACGATGCGGAGGCTGAAAAGTGGTATCGCAATGCGGCTGAGCAGGGACAAGCGGGTGCCCAGACCATACTGGGTATGATGTACAAAGAAGGTTTAGGCGTTCCGCATGACGATGCTGAAGCTGTAAAGTGGTATCGCAAAGCGGCCCAACAGGGAATTTCAAATGCCCAGTACAATCTGGGAGTGATGTACCGAAAGGGTGAAGGCGTTCCACAGGACGATGCCGAAGCCCTTAAATGGTTTCTTGAGGCAGCTGAGCAAGAGGACGCAAAGGCCCAGTATACTCTGGGAGTGATCTACCAAGACGGGTTAGGTGTTCCGCAGGACAATACTGAGGCTGTAAAGTGGTATCGTAAGGCGGCCCAGCAGGGACACGCAGATGCCCAGTTCAATTTGGGTTTGAAGTATTTCTACGCTGAAGGCGTTCCACAGAACATTACTGAGGCTGTAAAGTGGTATCGTAAGGCGGCTGAGCAGGAACAAGCAGATGCCCAGAATTGGCTTGGCGATTTATATCAAGACGGTATATTTGTTCCGCAGGACGATGCTGAAGCTGAAAAGTGGTATCGTAAGGCGGCTAAACAAGGAGATGCAAAGGCACAATTAAAACTGGATGGGATGAAAGATAAATAATTGTAGACAACAAGATTTTATTTCATAATCATCAACATCTACGCTTTTCAAAATTATTTAGTTGATGGTGAAACATTTAAAAGTATTCAAATAAAATGTGCTGTCGAAATAACTTCGTCCTACAACTAATAAAGCTACTTCTTCCGGGGTTTCCAGGGATCCACGCGGCCCATGTCGCCGGTGTACAGCCAGCCATCCGTCGACAACGTGGCGGCGGTGGCTTCCGGATCGTTGACATAGCCCAGGAAGGTCTGCGGACCTCTGAAACAGACGTGGCCGATTTCCCCGGCGGACACCTCGGCGCCAGCCGATCCATCGCCGTTCATCGGTCGCCGGATCGACATGGGGTAGGCCGGCATGGCCCAGCCGATGCCGCGGGCGAGGGCTTCGGCGTCGTCGGTGAGAGCGGTGTAGGTGCAGAAGCCGGAGGTTTCGGTGAGGCCCAGGCCGGTCGCGATTCGGGGCGCCATTTTGAGCATTTCGTCCAGGAACGACCGTGGGACGGCCTGCCCGCCGTAGACGGCCGTTCGAAGGGTGGCGAGATTGCGCCGGCCGTAATCCGCCGTGCGCCACTCCATCTGGACCTTGGCGGGAACGCCGTCGAGTTCCAGGCTGGCCTTGGCGCCGGCCAGCGGATTCAGCGTGCTCAGGCCGTGCTTGTTCTTGGCATTTGCGGTCATCTCGGTGGGCAGCAGCTCCACCAGCTCCGGCGTGCCCTCAAAGGTGTCCAGCGCAAAGACGCCATCCTCGTCGGGCAGCTCCAGTCCCTTGGCTACCTCGGGCATGCGGGCCTTCTGCTCGTCGCGCTCGGCGGCCTCTTCCTTGTCGATCTCCTCGGCCTCCTTCATGGCCGGCGACGCTCTCTTCCACAGTAGCCGCCGCGTGGTCCCGCTCCCACTTGCGCGTGGCATCCCAATCGACCAGGTCGGCGGGCAGCTCTTCCCACTCGCCGCCGCGCTCGACCGAGATGTAGCGCACCCGGTCGCCGACAATCTCGTACTTGCGGACAATCTGATAGGTGCCGTCCTTGAGGATGAGGCGATGGTTCGCGCCCGTGCCGGGCACGTCGGGCT
>CAVQCU010000152.1:0-13327 GCA_963710995.1 uncultured delta proteobacterium | reverse complement strand
TTCTGGTACCATACATTCCAGTATGTTTCCGGGTGATTTTCTTTACTGAAGGTCGCCGCTGAATACTAGATGGTTCCACCGGAAACCGTCAGCCTCAGGTCGGCATGCGACAACGGGATCACGTGCCAAATCATCGGTGGGCCGGTCCGTGATAAGCGGACGGACCCATAGATCAGCATTTCCTGAATTTTTATACACAATACTGAGGCCCTGGCTGTTGAAGAACACCGTTTTTTTAAGCATACTGCCGTCGATCCAGTAGACCCAGATCGGCGGATATACGGAAAATGAAACAAGATACCCGAGCCCCGGAATGTTATCGGCCCCCTGGTATTGTTGGGTAGAAATCTGGATACCGTTGAGCCGTTCATCGAGCCCGGCGAGGAGCACACGCCCGTCCCGTACAAAAAGACCGTGATATCTCCGGGTATTTGCTCCCGCCGAAGACGAACAGTAGGCATGGTCCGCGGTCATAAGAAATTCGAGCGAACGAGTCGTTAGCAATACGGTGAGCCGGTTAAAGAGCAATAATGTATTGCTCCGGAGACTATTTGGCGGAACTTACGATGGCGATCCTCTTCGGCATGAAGATGAGGAAACCGGAGACAGGTTACGTGCCGACGTTTCTGAAGCAAATGGAGCAGGTGATGGGGGAATGCCTCGACCGCGGCATTCGGGTGGTCTCCAACGCCGGCGGATTGAATCCGCAGGGATTGGCGAATGAGCTGAAGAAGATTGCGGACACCTTGGGCCTTCATCCGAAGATTGCCTGCATTGAAGGCGATGATCTCATGGGACGGCTGACGGATCTGCAGGAGAAGGGGGAAGCATTTATTCACCTGGATAAGGGAATCAGCCTGAAGGAAGCCGGCGCGATGCCCATTTCTGCCAATGCTTATTTAGGTGGCTGGGGCGTTGCGGAGGCCCTGGCCCAGGGAGCGGATATTGTAGTGGGTGGCCGTCTCGCGGATGCCTCAGTCGTAATGGGTCCGGCCGCCTGGTGGTTCGGATGGCAGCGCCAGGACTGGGACAAGCTTGCCGGCGCCGCTGTTGCCGGTCATATTATTGAATGCGGCGCCCAAGCGACTGGGGGAAATTATTCCTTCATCGAGGAGGTGCCTTCGTTCCTCAACGTAGGCTATCCCATCGCCGAAATCTTCGCTGACGGTTCCTTTGTGATCACCAAACATCCCGGCACCGGAGGTCTCGTCTCGGTCGATACCGTCAAGGCCCAGCTTCTTTATGAAGTGAGGGGTCCGAAGTATCTGACCCCGGATGTGGCGGCGCGGTTCGATACGATCGAAATTTCCCAGGAGGGGCCGGACCGGACGAAGATTACCGGTGTGAAGGGTGAGCCTCCTCCTGCGACGACCAAAGTCTGCATCAATAATGCGGGCAATTATCGCAATTCGATGACGATCGTTCTCACGGGGCTCGACATTGAAAAGAAGGCGAAGATCTTCGAAGACGCATTGTTCGACAGTCTCGGCGGCCGGGGAAAATTTGCCGTGGAGAACGTGCAACTGATCCGGTCCGATAAGGAGGATCCCCAAACGAATGATGAGGCCTTTGCCTATCTGCGCGTATCAGTGATGGATCCGGATGCGAAAAAAGTCGGTAAATTCTCTGCGAAGATCGTTGAACTCGGCCTGGCCAACATCCCCGGTTTTACGGCGACCGCCCCGCCGACCAAGGGCGGCCCCGCCATCATCCATTGGCCGACACTCATCTCGACCAAGCACATCCAGCAGAAAGTCATGGTTGAGGAGAAGGTTGTGATGGTGGATTCTGTTTTGCCGGACCCCTCGTCGCCCGTGCCTGCTGCCAAAAAGATTACGATTCCTCCGATGCCCGTGGGTAAGATGATCAGAATGCCTTTGGGGCGTGTTTTCGCTACGCGCTCCGGCGACAAGGGCGGTAACGCCAATCTTGGGGTATGGGCGAAGACTCCCGAGGCTTACGCCTTCCTGAGGGTATTCCTGACGACGGAAAAATTGAAAGAGCTCCTTCGCGATATTAGCGGATTTGAGATGGAACGGTACGAATTTCCCAATCTACTGGCCGTCAATTTTTATATCAAGGGCGTGCTCGGGGAAGGTGTGGCGGCGTCGATGCGCAGTGACCCCCAGGCGAAGACGCTGGGCGAATATCTGCGTGCAAAAGTCATCGAAATGCCGGAAGCGATCGTAGCAAAGAGTAAAGTCTAAAGGTGAAAAGCAGGCGAAAGGAGGTGTTCAGTGACAGTTTACGATATCAAACCGTGGTTGAAATCGTATGATCCCTGGTTAACGCCCGAGTTAACGATTCCAGATGAAACGTATGTGGATCTGCTGGAAAGAGCTATCAGCTACGATCCAGATAGGTTTGTGTTTCATTTTCTTGGCAGTACCTATCGTTTCAGAGATCTGGACAGGTTCTCCGGTAGTTTTGCCGGATACCTTGCCAGCCGAGGTTGTGTTCCGGGTGACGTGGTTGGTGTGAATCTTCCCAATACCCCGCAGTATCTGATTGCCCTTGCCGGTATTCTTCGTGCAGGTTGTGTGGCCAGCGGGGTTTCGCCGCTCTTGACGCCCAAGGAAATGGCCAATCAGATCAATGATGCGGGCATAAAGTGTCTGGTAACGCTGGATGCAATTTATGAAAATCGCGTGCAAAAAATTCGCAACGACATTCCGTCGCTAAAAAGTTGTATCGTTACAAATATTATTGACTTTCTTCCGCTGCCTAAGAGATTCCTAGGGAAATTACTGAAGAAAATACCCATGGGTAAGGTTGAGCCGATCGCCAGCAAAGAGATTGTCTCCTTCATGGAGGTTGTCCGGAACTATGGGGCGTCAAGGCCGAAGGTGCGTATCGATCCGGGCGATACCTGTCTTATTCAGTATACAGGCGGTACGACGGGCCTGCCCAAGGGGGCGGTCCTGACCCACCGCAATCTTGTTGCCAATATCGCTCAGGCAACACAATGGTTCAACCTTAAGATGGGTGGAGGGGTCGCCTGTTCGGGATTTCCATTCTTTCATCAGGCGGGTCTCTATCTGGGGCTGATAACAATGTCTATGTCTTACACCCAGTGTCTGATTCCCGATCCCAGAAACACAGGCCATGTCTGCAAGGAAATTTCCAAATACCGTCCCAGCATCATGCTGCATGTCCCGTCCCTCTATCAGATGCTGATGGATAATCCGGCCTTTGCGAAAATTGATTTCTCGTCGTGTGAGGTTTGTATTTCCGGTGCAGCGCCGTTTTCGAAAGAAGCCATCACGGCCCTGGAAGCTATCGTGGGTAAAGGGAAAGTGGTGGAAATCCTCGGCATGACCGAAGCGAGCCCCGTCATCACAATGAATCCCTGCAAAGGGAAAAAGAAGCTCGGTTCTGTCGGACTGCCCTTGCAGAGTACCCGGATTAAAGTGGTTGATGTTGAAACAGGAACGGTAGAAATGCCGGTGGGTGAAGTCGGAGAACTGATCGTTCACGGTCCTCAGGTGATGAAGGGGTATCACAACAAGCCCGAAGAAACGGCAAACACATTGAGGGAGTACCAGCGGGAAACGTGGCTCTATACCGGCGATGTGGTCAGGATGGATGAGGACGGGTATGTCTTCATCGCGGACCGCTCCAAGGATATGCTCATCGTAGGGGGATACAAGGTGTTTTCCCGGGAGGTTGAAGATGTCTTGAGTCAACATGCGGCGGTTCAGCTTTGCGCCATTATCGGGATGCCGGATCCCAAGAGGCCTGACAGCCAGATTGTTAAGGCGGTGATCCAACTGGCCGCCCCGGCGATGGAAAAAGATCAGGAATCAATTAAAAAAGAACTGCTCGACTATTGTCGGGAAAACCTGACACCTTATAAGGTTCCCAAAGTTATGGAGATTACGGATGCTATGCCGCTGACGGCTGTGGGGAAGGTGGATAAGAAGGCACTAAGAGCTAAGGTCTAAAGGTAAAAGGCAGGCGAAGCGATTTAATCCTTCAGCCCTTCGCCTTTACTCAATTTCAAAAAGGAGGAACAAATGTATTTCAATGAAACGCACAATGCTTTCAGGGCCTCGGTGAAAAGATTTGTCGATAAGGAAATCAATCCTTATATCGACGAATGGGAGGAGAAGACCGTTCCGCTGCATGACCTGTTCAAAAAGATGGGGGATCTTGGCTTCCTCGGAATTCGTTACGATCCGAAATATGGAGGACAGGGGCTCGACTACTGGTATGAGACGGTTCTCTTGGAAGAAGCTGGACACATCCGTGGATTGGGTGTTTCGACAGCGATTGCTGTGCAGACCAATATGGCGACGCCCGCAATTGACGCCTTCGGCAGCGAATACCTGAAGGACAAATACCTGAGAGCCGCGATCGCCGGTGATATGGTGTCGGCCATTGCCGTCACAGAACCCGACGCCGGATCGGATGTGTTTGCCATCAAGACGAAGGCCGTGAAGAATGGGAATCACTATATCATCAATGGATCCAAGACTTATATCACCAATGGTACCCAAGCCGACTTTCTGACCCTGCTGGCGAAGACGAGTGACGATGGGGGATATCATTCATTTGGTCTTTTCGTGGTACCGACGAATCTGCCCGGTTTTGTCGTTAGTAAGAAACTCGATAAGCTGGGTTTGCGAAGCAGTGATACGGCGGAGCTATTTTTCGACAATGTTGAGGTGCCGGTGGAGAATTTAATCGGTGAAGAGGGGGAAGGGTTCATCTATCAGATGAAACAGTTCCAGCATGAGCGGTTTACGATCCTGCCGGGCGTCCATGTGTGCGTTCAGGATATGATCGATATGACGGTTGATTACCTGAAACAGAGAATCGTCTACGGCAAGCCTCTCATCACCAAACAGGTACTGCGACACCGACTGGCGGGGTGGCTGATGAAAAATGAATGCCTGAAGCAGCTCACGTACCATATTGTTCGCATGAAGATGGAAGGGCTGGACGTAACCCGCGAGATATCGATGGGGAAACTGTTTGCCGGACAGTTGATTGCCGAGGTTGCCAGTGGCTGTCTCCAGATGTTCGGAGGAATGGGGTTTATGAACGAGACGCTTATTTCCAGATATTTTAGAGATTCTCGCATTATGTCGATCGGTGCGGGAGCGGATGAGGTTATGTACGAAATCATTGCCCGAACATCGGGGTTTTGAACCTTCACCGGCGTGGTTGATTGTCTGGGCTAAAAAAAAATCCGCTGAAACGGAGACGGTAACAAAAGGAGTGACTATCCTCCCGATAAAGGAGTTAGAAAAAAGGGATGTTTAAAACAAAACTGACGGAAATGTTGGGTATCCCTCACCCTATCATGATGGGCGGGATGCAGTGGCTGTCGACGGCTTCATTTGTCGCAGCGGCAGCGAATGCGGGCGTGATGGCTTTTCTGACGGCGGAAACGTTTCCTACCGCTGAGGATTTTCGGGAGGAGATCCGGAAAACTCGTGATCTGACGGATAAGCCTTTTGGGGTGAACATCAGCATGCTTCCCGAATTGGGGCGCGGGGAACGCTCGCTGGGCTTTGCGAAGGTTGCTGCTGAAGAAGGGGTGGCGGCGGTTGAGACGGCCGGCAACGATCCTGCATTCCTTGTCCCTGTGCTTAAAGGAGGGGGGATCAAAATATTTCATAAAGTACCAACACTTCGTTTTGCAAAAAAGGCCGTTGCCGGTGGTGTTGACGGGATCATCATCGTTGGTTTTGAATGTGGCGGCCATCCCGGTATGGATGACGTTCCCCTGTCGATCATGTTGCCCAGGGCGGTGGATGAACTTTCAATTCCCGTTATCGCCGCCGGTGGTATTGCGGATGCAAAGGGATTCGCTGCCGCCATGTGCTACGGGGCTGCCGGTGTGCTTATGGGGACCCGTTTTGTAGCTACAGCCGAAAGCACGATGAATGAAACTATGAAGAAGCGCTATCTTGAGGTGACGGAAAGAGATACGACGCTCATCATGAGAACCCTTAATAACCCCATGCGATGCATGAATAACTGGGCGACCGGCAAAGCGCTGGAGATGGAAGCCCGCGGGGCGGAGTTGGCTGAGCTTCTCACGATCGTCGGTGGAAAGGTAGGCAGGGAGATGTACGCCAAGGGAGACCCGGAAGGCGTACCCATTGCGTGTGGTCTGGCGGCTTCGCTAATCCATGAGATCAAGCCGATCTCCGAGGTTGTGACTGAAATTGTCTCGGGAGCCCATGCGATTTTGTCTCGTGTAAGAACCATGGAAGTCGTGTCATGATCCGTCGGGCGCGCCACGATGGGTGAGCAGAATGCCGTCAATGGTGTCAGTTTGGCGTGGAAAGGAATATGCGGACATGCCGGTTTTGAAGTCTTCAGCTGTCATTGATGTTTAAGGAAGAATATGATAGGAGCGTGAACGCAATGATCGGAGGTGGGGTGCCCATCGTTGTAGTCTATGTCCAGAAGAATTAGGTGAATTAAATGACCAGGGCAAACAATACGGACCATGCCGTGCCGAGACGGTCGATGCGGCGTCTCCGGGAAAAAGAAAATCGCTGTAATACCATCTTGAAAGCGGCCGAGACTTTGTTCGCCCGGAAGGGCTATCATCAGACGAGCATCGAGGAAATCGCTGACCTGGCAGAGGTGTCGACTGGTTCAGTCTATTTCTATTTCAAAAACAAAGAGGAACTCCTGATTAAACTCATGCAGGAAATTGGGCATTATCTGAGAAAATCAATGGGTGAGGAGTTTCAAAAGACAGAATTTTCCTTCGATAGCTTTCGGATGATTTCATTTGCATTTCTAGGGGACTTCTGTTTGCGCTGTCCTGAGAAAATCGCTATTTTTTTCAGGGAATCGGTCGGTCAGAGTGTGGAAGTCGAAGAACAGAGGAAACAGGTGTTTGTCAAGCTCACGCTGGACATCAAGGATGCAATTATCAAGATCAGTGAGGGACAGAGCAAGCATTTCGTGACGAATTTATCGCCGGAATTGATTGCCGTCTGCATCGTCGGGATCTATGAGCGCATCGCCTGTTATTACCTGCTTTGGCAGGACCGTTCTGCAGATGTCATGCAAATGGCTCAGGAATCGGCATCGTTTATGTTGGGCGGGTTGAACAACCTCTTTATTGAGGATGCCCCACACTAAGAAATTCCTTTTTCGCGGCGGGAGTATATGAAGAAGGCTCTTGTGCGTCAAGGGGATATTGATCACAAAATGTGAGGTATAGAAAGTAATATTTGTTGGGCTTTAATTTCTTCTGGGTAAACCCCCGGCTTTGCCGGGGGACTCCCAGAGTTTGACAAATCTGGGAATATGAAATGAACAGCCAGTCATCATTTAAGATGTTTTTCCGTACTCGAAAGCCTCTGTCGGGTATCAGGTATTTTAATCAATGTTGGTTGCTCAAGATTCCCGCCGAGAACCACTGCGAGAATGACAAATTTTTTAAAAGTTTTGAAGAAACCTTGACAAGAATGTTTATGTTTTTCGATTGCGATGCCGATGCGCGCCTATACTCCGGATTTAATCGCAGTGCATCTTGAACGGGGAGCGCAGCGAATTCTTTTCGGTCAGGATATCCATGTCCCTTTTTATGTGGATTTCGGATTGGACATCATGCAGTAGCGTGAATCAATGGAGAACGTGCCAGAGGTATTCTTATACTAAGTTGCTTTCAAAAATTAAAATATGAATTTTTGAAAACTTACTTGGTATTATGCCCTGTAAAGCAACCTTTAATGAGACTCGCTGATAATGAGACCCAAGCTTTAGAAACAAAGTGCACTAAAGCTTGCTGGACGAATTATACCAGGCGCGTAGCGCCGTGGTAAAACGAACGAAGTGAAGTTCGAAGCGCTAGTCGAATTATTCCATGTGCGAAGCTAAGTAGGGCTAATATTTGATAGCTATTTGGTATTAAAGCATTCTGACCCCGAGCACCCCTTCAGCCGCTCTGATCTTCTTGACCAGTTCCTCGGTTATGTCACCGTCGAGTTCGATGATGTTATAGGCGACATTGCCCTTGCTCTTGTTGATCATGTCGGCGATGTTGATCTTGTGGTCAGCCATGAAGTGCGTGATCCGCTCGATCATGCCCGGCGAGTTCTGGTTCGAGATGGTCAGCCTCTGCTTGTCCGATCTGTCTAGTGAGCAATCCGGGAAATTGACAGAGTTCTTGATGTTCCCGTTCTCGAGGAAATCCATGAGCTGCATGGCTGCCATGATGGCGCAGTTTTCTTCCGACTCTTCTGTGGAGGCCCCCAGATGCGGAATGGCGATGACCTTGTCCGTCTTGATGACCTCTTCATCGGGAAAATCCGTCACGTAGCACGCCACGATGCCGTCGGCGACGGCCTTCTTCAGGGACGGGGTATCCACGAGCCCCCCCCTGGCGAAATTCAGGATTACCACACCCTTCTTCATGACCGCGAATTTATCGGCATTGATGAATCCCTTGGTGTCCTTATTCTGAGGGACATGCAGCGAGATGAAATCGCACTCGGACAGTAGTTTGTCCAGGCTTGGCGCCCTCTTGGTATTGCGGGACAGCCTCCAGGCCGCCTCGATGGACAGGAACGGATCGTATCCCCAGACTTCCATGCCCAGGCCCTCGGCGGTATTGGCCACCATAGTGCCGATGGCTCCCAGACCCACCACTCCGAGCTTCTTGCCCAGGATCTCGGTGCCACCGAACTTGGATTTGCTCTTTTCGATCAGGTCCGGCACCTTGTCGCCTTCGCCGATCAGCCCTTTGGTCCAGACAATGCCTTCCGTAACCTTGCGTGATGCCAGCAACATGCCCAGGATGACCAGTTCCTTCACGCCGTTGGCGTTTGCTCCCGGGGTATTAAAAACGACGATGCCTTTCTCCGAACATTTGTCAATGGGAATATTGTTGACGCCGGCGCCGGCGCGAGCAATTGCTTTCAGACTCGACGGCAGGCTCATCTCTTTCATTTCCTTGCTTCTTACCAAGATGCCGTCAGGATCGGGAATATCAGTACGATACTCATACTTCTCAGTAAAAAGGCTGAGCCCTTTTTTCGAAATTTTATTTAACAGATTAATCCGATACATAAAAAACCTCCTATTCCTTTCCATACTTTTTTATTGTGAGACTCAAATTTCAAAAACGAAATGCATTGAAATTTGTAAGTTGTAATGAGTCTCAAACTTTAAAAGCTAAGCGCATTAAAGTTTGTTAGTCGAATTACCCAATAGCCAAAGGCTATTGGGAACCATCCCGCACAGCGGAGGGTATGAAAACCAAAGCTTGCTTTGGGGTTCATACCCGTGATTACAGAGTACTCTGATAACATAGAATACCTAATTTTGTGCCACTATTTTGCAAAACAAATTGTCCTTATGGTATTGTTTAATCCCGCGAGACTTGGAATCTCCCGGCTTCAGCCGGGGGAGGTATGCGGTGTAACTCGCGGGAGGTCGCGTTAATACAAGGAGCCTTCGGCTCCTGCCGGAAGGGGCTCCACTAAGAACTTCCATTTTGCGGGATGAAGTATAAAATGGGCATTCTTATGTGTCAAGGAAATCTTAATGACACTCGCTGATAGTGAGCCAAGCTGATAATGAGACCCAAGCTTTAGAAACAAAGTGCACTAAAGCTTGCTGGACGAATTATACCTTGAGTAAAACGAATCTCGACTTGTCGGGATGAAGTTTGTCCCTGCCACCTAAAGGTGGCGGGATAATTCGCTCTAAGATTTTCCGAGCACTACGTTTCGGAAAATCAAGGCTCATTAAAGCGTAAGTCGTAATGAGACTCAAAATTCAGGAACAAAGTGAACTGAATTTTGTAAGTCGAATTATCCAATAGCCTTTAAATATTGGAAACTATCCTAGGCGCATAGCGCCGTGGGATCTGACACTCGCTGAAAACGAACAAAGTGAAGTAGCGAGACTTAAATTTCAAAAACAAAGTGCGTTGAAATTTTCTAGTCGAGCTATCCCAGGCTTAAAGAGCCGCGGGATTTGAAGCGTAAGGCGAACTATACCAAGCGCGTAGCGCACGGAGGCTTGCTGGTCGAATTATCCTAGGAACGAACATTTCAATCCGTAATAAACACAATCCGCACCCCACATTTTGCAGCTAAAATCCCTTGACTCACAAAATCTTTCTTCATATACTTCCACAACGAAAAAGGAAGTTCTTATCAAAAATTGCTAATGTTAAAGAAGAAAGGTGTTCCATGAAACGAATAGTTTTGTTTATAGTGTGTATTTTTCTGCTACCGGCGATTTTTGCTGAAGCCAGTACAAAGGAGAAAAATGTCCAATTGGTTTACGCTGCAGAAAGAGGCAATCTTACGGACGTGCAGGATGCACTAAATGGCGGAGCTGATGTAAATGCAAAGAACACTTTCGGCTTGACGGCTTTGATGAGGGCATCGTATGGTGGCTATACGAATGGTAGCTATGCTGAAGTTGTGAAACTTCTTCTAGATAAGGGCGCTGATGTAAATATAAAGACCAGGGAAGGCATCACTGCCCTGATGGAGGCATCGAGTGGTGGCAATGCTGAAGTTGTGAAACTTCTTCTCGATAAGGGAGCTGATATAAATGTAAAGAATAGCAAAGGCAAAACTGCCCTGATGGAGGCATCAAGTGGTGGCTATGCTGAAGTTGTGAAACTTCTTTTGGCTAAGGGCGCTGATGTAAATATAAAGAACGACAAAGGCATCACTGCCCTGATGGAGGCATCTGGTCATGGCTATGCTGAAAAAGTAAAGAATAGCGTAAGCAAAGCTGCCCTGACGGAGGCATCAAGTGGTGGCTATGCTGAAGTTGTGAAACTTCTTTTGGCTAAGGGCGCTGATGTAAATATAAAGACCGACGAAGGCATTACTGCCCTGATGGAGGCATCGAGTGGTGGCAGGGCTGAAGTTGTCAAACTTCTTTTGGCTAAGGGCGCTGATATAAATGTAAAGAATAGCAAAGGCAAAACTGCTCTAGTGATAGCAAAAGATAAGGGCAAGACAGAGATTGTTGGTATGCTGGAAAGAGCCGGCACAAAGGAATAAATGGTGAGGGGTAGATTTCGGTAAGAACGAAACTCACACACATATGGTCATCGAAGGCATTTACCTGTTCCCAGTTTAGCATGCGGAACCTATGTAGGATATCACAATTCAAATGGTAATATTCAGCCTTACTAACTCAAACAGATTGAGCCTTTGTGAAAGAAACAATTGCGCTGGTTCGGGAACCGGAATTTTATTTCTTACTTCCGTAGTGTTGTTTTTCTTATTTTGCCTATCTATACAACGTTTCAATCGGAAACATCCATGACGGTGTCCGTCACAAAGGAGGATGAAAATAATTACACATCCGGGTATAATTATTTTTTCGTCGCAAGCGACGGGGAATTTAACCCATAGAGATTAAATCAGCGGTGCGACGCGAAACATTTCTCTGTCGCCATAGAAACGGCCGTCCGTCAGAAGGATGTGGCAGTGCGGATTGAATCCGAGGAAGTCGCCGAAGGTTTGGACGGCAATGACTGCGCCGGGGATGGGATCAGTTTCAGACACTGAATGCTGGAGAAACACTTTCAGTGATTCCCATGCGCAACGGCTTAGATCGACAAAACGCTTTCGATCATACAGAAAGTAGCGACGAAGGATTTTGGGAAGACTAAAGACTAAAGACAAAATAACGATGGGGAATCTTTTTTATTTGTTAATCTTTACTTCGGTCTATATTTCGTTAACAATTCAGTGATTATTTTCACTTTCTCTTGACATTTCAATACGGTGCGTATAGAAAAAAAGGTCAATCGATTTTTCGATCACATTCGCAAAAAAAAGAAAAAATGGAGTCGTCCTATGAGATCATATGTTGTTATTTCCTCCATGGGGCCGGATCGTCCCGGTCTGGCCAAAGAAATCGCTGAATTTTTTACCGCTCGGGGCATCAATATCGAACGGTCCCGCGGTTGTGTGCTGGGCAATGAATTCGGCATGATCATTCTCACATCGGGAAAGACTGACGACATCGAGCGTCTGATTAAAGATCTGGACAGCCTGCGCGAAAAAACAAAGCTGGAGATTTACGTTCGGAAAACCAAAGCGCCCAGCCATCGCGACGTATTGCCGTCGATTCCCTACAAGCTCATTGCCACATCCATTGATCATCCGGGGATCATCCATCAAATCTGCAAATCACTCCAACTGAGGGGAGTCAGCATTGAAGACATATCCACCAACGTGGATAATAATCCCGTTACGGGAGCGAATGTGTTCCATATGGCCTGCTACTTTTCTCTGCCGCCGGCTTTGAAAATTATCGACCTTAAAAACGATTTTAACCGCATCAGCGACGAATACAATATTGATATCCGGTTCGACGCGGTGATCAGTAAATAGCGCTATGAGGAAAACCAAACAACACAATCCGGAAAAAAACCTGCGGTCCATTGTTGATGTTGCCTCAATGCTCGGATTGATGGAAAATGATCTGGAATTATACGGCCGTTACAAGGCCAAAGTAAGGCTAGAAGCAATCCGGCGATTTTCACGCCGGAATAATTCATCTTTGATTCTGGTGTCGGCTATGACGCCGACCCCTGCCGGTGAAGGAAAGACCACCGTGTCCATCGGGCTTGCGCAGGCTCTGGCTAAAATCGGCAAGTCCACCATCGCGGCTTTGAGAGAACCATCCCTCGGGCCTGTTTTTGGCATCAAAGGCGGGGCTACCGGCGGCGGACTTTCCCGCGTTCATCCGGTCGATGACATTAATCTCCATTTCACCAACGACTTTCCAGCAGTGGAAAGCGCGCACAATCTGCTTTCCGCTATCGTGGACAATTCCATTTTTCACGGGAATCCTTTAAATATCGATCCGCGCAAAATCACCTGGCGCAGGGTCCTAGACATGAACGACCGCTCGCTTCGGGATATCGTCATCGGTCTTGGCGGTTCCACCAATGGAGTACCCCGGGAAACCGGATTTGATATTGTTCCATCCAGTGAAATTATGGCAATTCTCTGCCTTTCGCGCTCCTATGAAGAATTGAAAGACAAGATACGCAAGATTCTGGTGAGCTTTACCTATGACGACCAGCCGGTGATTGCCGGCGACCTGAAAGTGGAAGGCGCGGTCACGGCGCTCTTGAAATATGTGTTGCTGCCCAATCTGGTGCAGACCACCGAAGGCGTCCCGGCCATTATTCACGGCGGCCCATTCGCCAACATTGCCCAAGGTACCAACAGTATCATAGGCACGGACCTGGCGCTGCGTCTGGCGGATTATGTGGTGACCGAAGCCGGATTTGGCTTTGATCTTGGCGCAGAGAAGTATTTCGACATCGTCGCGCCCTACGGCAATTTTAATCCCCGGATTG
>CAVQCU010000151.1:0-6218 GCA_963710995.1 uncultured delta proteobacterium | reverse complement strand
GTAATGTCCCTTATACTCCCTGCACCCATGGCCAGCTGCACTGATTTGTAGTGGTACAGGAGTTGGATGACGATATGGACGTCAATATTCTCGTCTCGCGAAGCACAGAGCAGAATTTCCTGATATGTTCGGGTTTGACAAAGGGGTTGGCTATATCGATCGGATTGGTAGCACTCGAGCCGGGCTTCGGCAGGACATCCAGAATTGCCGCCTGCAGATCCCCCCTCAGTCGTGGTACGGCAAGCCCTAATGATTCCGCCGCGTCCGCAGCCGCGATCCCCAATGCACCGCCACCACCGACGATGGAACAGCCCCGGTACTCCCCGGCTGGCAATAGAGAGAAGGCCAGGGCTGCATCACTTAACTCTTCGAGATTTTCAACCTGCGTGGCATTACATTGCCTCAAGGCGGCTTCCCATATGGCCTTCTGCCCGCCCAGCGATGCCGTATGACTGGCTGCTGCCCTGCTTCCAGAATTAGAAAGACCTCCCTTGATCACAACGACAGGTTTCTCCCTGGCCGTTTCCTTCAGAGCGGCAAGAAAGTCGCGGCCATCGGAAACACCCTCGACGTAAATGCAAATCATTTTCGTTTCCGGATCATGACAGAGATAGCGAAGCATCTCTGTTTCCCTGAGGTCGCAGCCGTTTCCAAAGCTGACAACCTTTGAAAAGCGTATTCCCCGCCACTTTCTTGTATAACCGAAATCTATCGAAAGGCCACTGCCCTGCGAAAGCAACGCTACGCCCCCGGGTTCCCGCGAAAGGTCCGGTCCAGGCAGCATGGTGAGCCCAGATTTCGGGCAGTATATCCCGAAGCAATTGGGTCCAAGCACCCTGATTCCCGCCT
Organism: uncultured delta proteobacterium; assembly: GCA_963710995.1. Lineage (GTDB taxonomy): Bacteria > Desulfobacterota > Syntrophia > Syntrophales > Smithellaceae > Smithella. The sequence goes on along the minus strand of CAVQCU010000151.1, from coordinate 5,369 downwards.
TGCAACGATCTGCAACTCCTCTTCAAGAGCAATGCCCTCTGAAGTGCCAATCTCTCTAAAACCGGAGGAAAGGATTTCGGCGCCCACGGCGCCCTTTTTCCGGCAGGCCTCCAGGGCCGATGAAACTCGCTGCGCAGGAACTGCGATGATGGCAAAATCAATGTTATCAGGTATGGCCTCAACGGAAGGATATATCGTCATTCCTTCGATGGAGCCGCCACGTTTATTAACAGGATATAATTTGCCCTCATAGCCGATGGCAATGTGCGAAATAAAAATACCGCGACCAAAACCGAATCCTTCGGAAGAAACACCGACTATTGCTATGCTCGCTGGCGCGAACATCCGGTCAAGGTCTTCAAATCCTCTTGATGCCTTTTGTGTTATCACAAGATTATCCTCCTATACCCTCTTTGACAAGGATATCTGTAAATACCACATCACCGGAAAGTAGGCAAATAAGAAAAAGATTCGCCAGGGAATATTTACGGTTTGTAGATTTGCTGACGAATAAAAACCTATATTCTCAGAGTGAATGGCGATGGTAGGTGAAACTGGGATTAATTCTACCGGCGCTAAAACACGCTAGTGGAGCCACCTCCGGCTGGAGCCGGATGATTCCAAGTCGCGGGATTAAAAAAATCAAGGAAGATGCCGCGGAATGTGCTTCTTCATAAATTCCAAGGCGTTTCGTTGATGTGTTCCAGCCCAATAAACATTATGACAACGTGGGCATTGATTATACTCAGTACAATTTTCAAAAATAAACGGCGGCACTAAATCACGCACATCTTCTCTGATCATGGGATAAAGCTTTTCATTGCACTCAAGACAAATTCCAAACATCTTTTGCTGGTTTATTTTTAAAGAATATTTACCGATAACATCATTTAATTGGCTGGCAATATCGACGCCCGAAATTAAAAATAGCCGCCCGGAAAATTGTCGCTCAGTCATATCTTTTCTTCTGGTAAGGACAATTCTACCTTCCGCCTCAGCTTGGCGCAGCATTTCCCTGCCGGCTTCTCCGGGAAACACAACCGTGTTGTAACCCAAAAGCCGCAACCACTTAGCCAACCTTCCTAAAGAGGCGTCGGTAATAAATTTGAAATCGTCAAAAATTAATGGGGTAATATTATTTGGGTATTTTGTGTTCATCAATTATTGGCGGCTCTTCATTGGCGTGCAGTTCTTTACGTAAATCGCGAACTATTTTATTCAAACGTCGGATTGTGCGATTTAAACGAAACCGCTCTACTATACCCCAGAAACCTGTAATGATCACTCCCAATAGGAGTGAAACAAAAATAAGCAAATAAGCTGGCACGGGCGGAATATTCCAAAAATTATAATACTGCAAATGTATCGGTGTTAAATTTTGCTGAGAAAAAGTAACGATAAATAATGCAAAAACTATAACAAAAATTAAATAAATTATCCTCATAACATCATGCCTCCTGATGATACTTTTTAAAAAGGGGCGCAAGATTAGCCGCAGTTTTAGCTATATCCTCCGGTATTACCCGTACATTGCCAACTGTAGTCATAAAATTAGTATCGCCTTCCCAGCGCGGAATAACATGAACATGAAAATGATCTTCAATGCCGGCACCAGCTGCCTTGCCAATATTTACACCAATATTGAAGCCTTCAGGATTCAAAGCTTCCTTAAGAGCCTTAACCGCTGTATCCAAGAGATTAAATATTTCTTTTCTTTCTTCCTGAGTCAACTCTTCAATTTTTCCCGTATGCCTCTGAGGTATTATCATTAAATGCCCGTTTACGTAAGGGTATCTGTTCATCATTACGTAGGCGGTTTTACCTTCAAATAAAATATAATCATCACATCTGATAGAACACTTGCAAAAAACACAACCATCAGGCTTTTCTCCTTTAATATAGTCCATCCGCCATGGTGCAAAAATTTTTTCCATATTCAAAACCAGCCTATTAATCCCGCAACTTGAATCCCCCGGCTCCTGCCGAAAGTTGCTCCACTAATTAAATGTTAATTATCCTACCTGCTATACCTTTGTCAATTTCTAATATGCCGATAGTTCTGGAAGACGCGAAATATCTATCTACCGCCGAACCTGGATTAAAGAACAACACATTACCTCTTTTATGGTTTGCAGGTTTATGCGTATGTCCATAAACGATACAATTAACATCTTTAAATCCAGCCGATATTCTTTCTTCAATGTCCCCGGGCGATCCCCAACCATGAATCAGAAGAAATTTAAATCCTTTTATTTCGAAAAGCAAATAATCGGGGAATTTTTCTCTAACGGAATAATTATCCATGTTACCGCATACCGCCCTGATTTCCTTACCCCCGAATATTTTTAAAACGCGCAGATCAACCATGTCCCCGGCATGAAGAATCATATCCACATCGCTGAAATGTTCAGCAACGCTCCTTCTCATCTTATCATCATAATCTTCCAGATGAGTATCGGAAATTACTCCAACTTTTATCTTCTTCTCTTCCATAATCAACTGATGAATTATTAGCGGCAAGACGCAAAAAAAACAAGTTTTATTTAATGACACAAGCTGAAAACGACCACTGAGAAGTTTGAAACGTAAGTGGAATTATTCCACACGCTTAGCGTGCTGGGATTAATGACACAAGCTGAAAACGAACACTGTGAAGTTTATCCCTGACACCTGAAGATGGCGGGATAATTCGCTCTAAGATTTTCCGAGCACTACGTTTCGGCACAGTGCCCTTCAGGGTAAAAATCAAGGCTCATTAAAAAGCTTTTAATTTGACTTTATTGCCAACTAAAGTTAATATTTTAAATATGAATCGACTGGAAATTTCTCTTAATAAAATCGCTGAAAACATATTGCATATTGATGAAGCTTCCCTCACCTCTCTGTGGGACAAATACAAAAATAAAGTGGAACAATTCTCCAACTCTTCCGAATGGGAAAAAGCAGTAATTATCTTTTCAATAATAAATGCCGTACGAGCTAAAAATGCTATTTTTAACGAAAAATTATCAAACAATAAGCCTCAGAAAAAACGGCGCCGCCGGAAAAACCTCAGGACAAACCTTATTTAAAACTGGTTAAATAATGAAAAAAGATGCCATCTGGAAAAGAATTGCTGAGTTAAGAAACATCATTGAATATCACAATAAACGCTATTACCAGCAGGATAACCCGGAAATATCCGATGCCGAATATGACCGGCTGATGCTGGAATTGCAGGAATTGGAGCATCAATATCCTGATGATAATCTCGCTTCATCTCCTACTCAACGAGTCGGAGCAGCGCCGCTCAATAAATTTGCCGCTTTTAACCATCCTTCGGCCATGCTTAGCTTAGCCAACGCATTCTCCCCTGAAGAAATTATTGATTTTGACCTCCGTATCAAACGTCTGGCCGGAGTGTATAATATTTCATATATCGCCGAACCGAAGCTTGATGGTCTTGCTGTAAATCTCATCTATGAAAACGGCACTTTCAAGCAGGGTGCCACTCGCGGTGACGGAACCACCGGTGAAGATGTCACGCAAAATCTTAAGACCATTTCTTCCCTGCCCTTGAAAATGAAACACACATCAAATAATCCGATTCCTGCTTTTATAGAAATACGCGGTGAGGTTTACATTGAGAAAAAACCTTTTCACAAATTAAATCTGCGGCGAATCGATGAAGGCGAAGAACCTTTTGCCAATCCCCGCAATGCCGCCGCCGGCTCACTACGTCAGCTCGATTCAAAAGTAACGTCGCATCGTCCTCTCAGTATTTTCCTTTACGGCGTCGGCAACGTAAGCGGGATCAGCTTTTCGACTCATGGGGAAGTCCTGCAGGCGCTTTCCGGCTGGGGTTTTCCGGTGAACCCTCTTATTAAACAGGAAAATAATATGCTTGACTGTATTAAATATTTCGTAAGCATCGGCACACAAAGAGAAATCCTGCCGTATGAAATTGATGGTGTTGTCCTGAAAGTGAATAATCTGGCATTGCAAGCAACTCTGGGCAATGTTTCCCGCAGCCCTCGCTGGGCACTCGCCTGCAAATTTCCAGCGGCACAGGAAACAACAGTAATCAAAGATATCATTGTCGGTGTGGGACGCACGGGAACATTAACACCTGTTGCCATAATGGAACCGGTTAACGTTGGCGGCGTCATGGTCAGCCGCGCCACAATGCATAATGAAGACGAAGTTCTTAAAAAAGATGTCCGCGTCGGAGACACTGTCGTTATTCAGCGCGCCGGTGACGTTATTCCGGAAGTTGTCACTGTCATTTTGGAAAAAAGACCCCTGGGAACAAAAAGATTTGAAATGCCAAAACATTGCCCAAATTGCAATTCTGAAATAGTGCGTATGGAAGGAGAAGTGGCGCACCGTTGCGTTAATATTTCCTGCCCCGCTCAGTTAAAAGAACATATTCGTCACTTCTCTTCGCGCGGCGCAATGGATATAGAAGGTCTGGGAGAAAAAGTATCCGCCCAGTTATTTGACGCCAAATTAATTGTCGATCCGGCTGATCTTTATTTTTTAAGCAAGGAACAACTTGTCACGCTTGATCGTCAGGCTGAAAAATCCGCGCAGAATTTAATTGAAGCTATCCATAAATCCAAAAATCCTCCATTGGATAAATTTATCTATGCGTTGGGTATCAGGCACGTGGGAGAACGCACCGCCAAACTTCTGGCAGCGCGTTTCGGCAATATGGAAAAGATCGTCACCGCAAAACAAGAAGATTTGACTGCAATAAATGAAATCGGCCCAGAAATCGCCGCTAGTATCGTGGAATTTTTCCACGAACAAAAAAACATTGATGTCATGAATAAATTCCGCAAAGCCGGTGTAAAGCCACAAAAGAAAGAAATAGCGGCGGGTGATGCCCTGCAAGGGAAATCTTTTGTTCTTACAGGAACGCTGGAGAGCATGGCCAGAAATGATGCCAAGTTAATTATCGAGAATCTGGGAGGATCAGTTCACTCCAGTGTAACTAAAAAAACAACTTATGTTGTTGCCGGAAGCGAGCCGGGCTCCAAGCTGGACAAGGCGAGATCTTCAGGAATTAAGATTATCAACGAGGAAGAATTTTTAAAACTCATCAACAAATAATAATACCGCTTCGCTTGGAAGCTTCCGCCTGTTCGGCGTCACTTCCCGGTAAGGTAAAAAGTTATATTTTTATTGCGCGCCCTTTGGTTGCGTAGCCGGTCAAAGGATAACGAGGCAGCAGTGAAACTCGAATTATAGGAACGAAGTGAACTAGAATTCGTTAGTTGAACTGTCCCATTTAATTGGGACAAGGAGGAGGCTCCGCAGGCGCATATGAAAACGTGTGACTTTTAGGTTATACGTTGAGGAAGCCGACGACGCAGACAACAAAGTTC
>CAVQCU010000150.1:0-9719 GCA_963710995.1 uncultured delta proteobacterium | reverse complement strand
ATCAATAATAATCAGCCACATGTACCGAATGTAACTACACAAGCACGATTGGAACAAAGTACACAAACCGATACTTTTATTGGAACTGTTACAGGCGGCAATTTTGCGAAAGGTATTGGATTCTCCAATATAAACATTAAACTTGAGGTTACGGCCGATAATGGTGATAAGGATATTTTCTATGTAAGGTCAGACCCTAAAGTTTTTGATATTAGTGGAAATCAGATAAATTATGAAAAAGCCCATGAGATCAAAGATCGAAAAGTAGAAATAGAATATTTCACAATAACAGATGCTACAGGCGGTGACCCATCCCGCAGTGACTTCGCTTTTGAGATAGGTAAGAAAGGCGTACGTGTTATGCGTCTTCTTAATTGAAAGGCAATAAATTAAAGAAAAATATACTAATTAATTCAATTAATATTTGTCGGTGAACTCAACAAGCACTTCTTCCTGTAAGATTGTTTTTCTCATTTTCCTAATTAATACAACATTTCAATTGGAAATAAACAAAATCTGCTGAACTCTAAATTAACATATGGTATAAATATCAGGGGTAGTTCGATATGAAATCAATATACAAGGCAATATGCGTTACGTGGCTTGGTTTTTGGGCGACAATTGCGACCATTATTCTGGGTATCTCCGTCATGGTTGCAGGTCTATTAAGCCGTACCGGCAATCTCGCTTTCTCCATTTCGAAACTCTGGGCCTATACCATGCTTGCCGTATCCTTTGTCCGCACGGAAATAAAAAACAAGGATAAGATTCTGAAGGAAACATCTTATATCATTATTTCCAACCACCAATCGCATTATGACATCATCACGCTGGTTACTACCTTGGGCATTCAATTCCGATGGATCATCAAAAAGGAAATTCTCAAACTCCCGATTTTCGGGTACGCGCTATACGCCTCACGGAACATCTTCATTGACCGCTCCAATACCACCAGCGCAATTGAAAGCATCAACAAGGGATTTGATCGTTTACCCAAGGGCGTGAGCGTGATGGTGTTTGCCGAAGGGACGAGGTCATCCGACGGGCAGATTCATGAATTCAAAAAAGGGGGATTCATAACAGCCGTCGCGCGGAAGATCTCCATCCTGCCGGTTACAGTCAATGGCAGCCGGCGCGTCATGCGTAAAGGGAGCTTTACCTTGAAGCCGGGAAAGATTCAGATCGTCATCGGGGACCCCATCGATACCAGCGGCTATACCACCGATACAATTCAAAATCTTATCTGCAAGACGCGTCAGACGATCATAGCGAATTTCGATCCCGAGTATACGGGAAAGAACTGATGAAATAGTCTATCGCCTATAATATTTGATAAATGCTCACTGCTGAATAGTTATTAGGTATTTTCAGTGAACATTTCTTCCTGAAACAAACAAAACGTCAACCTCAACAAAAATACTGTTTTTCAATCGGGAATCAATAAATAGCTTTTACTTGAAACCCACATTGTGAAAAAGAATAGTTGACATAAAAGAATGACTCACATATAGTCCGCCACCGTAATAGCTAATTCTTATCAAAACTCTGTTTCTTCTTGTAATTTCCCATTGATTGATCAGCATGAGACAATAAGGATGAATTAGCATATTCCACTCTTTATAAGAGTGTTTACATAGAGGAGCTACGGGTAGGCAAAGGTAGCCATAACCCAATCTGTGCAAAAGAGTGATTTTGCTCTTTCAACACAAGGAGGTAATTATGATAAGAATAAACCTATTAGTAGCAAAAGTTGTGCTTTTAGGAATTTGTATCCTGTGTATTTCATCTGTTAGTGTATGGGCAGAAGAAATCAAAATATCAGTAACAGCGTACACATTGAAGGAGTGTTATCGTAATAAAGGTAAGACAGCTTCTGGAGAGATCGTTAGAACAGGGATAGTAGCTGTTTCACCAGACTTGGAACGTAAAGGGATTAAATTAGGAACTAAAATCAAAATAAGTGATTTGGGGACCTTTATAGTCAAAGATCGGACAAGTCGCAGAAATCGTGGTAATGTTGACATTTATATGCTTTCCTACGAGAAAGCATTACAATTTGGAAGACAGAAACATACTTTAGTATTAAATCAAGTGCCAGGATATTTTCTTAAAGGATTCAACAATTCTTTATTTACGCAGTTTGATTTCAATTCTGAATATAATACAAATGAGATTAATGCTGCTAAAAAATCTATCCCTCTACTTGGTAAAGAAAAGTATGTCTGTATTCTAGATTAATTTATGTAGATTTTAGTAAATGACCATCTAGGGTATATGCTCCTCACTTCTAGATGGTAAAAATACTAAATTGTTGACTTCTTCCTGTAATCCACAAAACGTCTACCTCAACGAATGTGCTAGATTTCAATTAGTAATAAACAAAAATCACTCCATCTTTTGTGGTCTATATTTCATTGACATATAAAACCGAATTTCTTAAAGTTCAATCATTAATAAGCATGGTTTGAAGTTATGGGTGAAAAACGATGGTTCCAGAGTAAGAAATGAGGAATAAATCGTTATGGACGAAAAAAGAAGAGCGCCAAGACTGAAGGAGGAGGATAACGAGGTTACCATAATCGTTGTCTCCGGAGGACAACATCTTCCCAAAGAAAAAGTCATCTATGAAAGCGGTAAAAATATTTCCGTATCCGGCGCCAGGATTCATACCCATATTCTGTTACTCGTTAATACCCTTCTCAGGATAGACATTACATTAAAGAATGTGCAGCAGATGATAACAGTCATAGGAAAAGTAAAATGGGTTAAAATCATTGATGATGAATCTTATGAACAGGGTGTGGAATTCGTCAACCCGCCGGATGAAGCTATTAAGAAACTGAAAGATTATATTTCGTGGAAACTAAAGAATACAAGTCTTAATCCGGTTTAAGCATACTTGTCTAAAATGTCTTACTTCCTGTAATCCTCAAATCGTCAACCTTCGCAAATATACAAGACTTCAATCCATTATCAATGAAACTGTGTGATTTCCTCTTTCAAAAAAATTAGGTTTTATAGAGCATAAATAGTCGAGCATTCACTTCAAAAGTGAACGCCCGACCATTTTGTCTTGCAAATTTATTTTAAAGCAATTATTTTGCAGGTGTAGGTACTGCAGTACCTACAGGTGCTGGTACTGCAGTAGCTGCAGGTGCCGGCTGAGCAACGGGTGCTTCAACTTTCGGAGCCTCTGCTGGTGCTGGCTCTTCAGCTTTTTTGCACCAACATACTGCAAGAGATAAGGAAGCAACAAATAGCATAGCGACAAAAATGGCAAATATTTTTTTCATTTCGGCAAACCTCCTTTCAAAGATTTAATAAAGATTGTATTGATATAACAAGTCCTTATATTGGCCGCAAAAATACGCTTTTTTTCCGCCTTGTCAAGCACAAAATTTAATAATTTCCAGTGCATCCAGTTATTTTGATTAAAATATGCTCTTTCATCCGCAATGATATTGTTCTCCTTATGGCTTTCCAGGGTATGAGAATATTTCTGAAAATATATCTTGATTTTTCCTGTTAGTTTGATAAACTATTATCGTAACAAGTAGTATAGAGATGAAAATAGCAAAATCTTCAACAAATAAGCCCGTTGCCTTATCGGTACGGGCTTATTGTTTTTTTAAAACCTGCTTCTTGGTGGTCGCTGAGCCCAGAAAAGCTGCTCGTAGAAATATTCTATACTTTGAAAGAAGCGAAAACGTTAATTGAAAAATGGCGCATGGAATACAACACATTCAGGCCACATAGTTCCTTGAATTATCGTTCTCCAGCGCCAGAGGCGTACCTGAATTGAGAAATAAAAAATGCCTTAATCCTAACTTAACATGTGGTACAAGGATTTGGGGCAGGTCCATCTTTTCCTTATTATCATTGTTTGGTCTATTCAACTTTAACAGATTAAGAATGTCATGTCATAACAAATTTTATGTAAAGGCAATACAGCCGATCGCTGTGCTGCGGCTAATGTCTTCGTACTCTCTTACAACCTGTAGTCCTCAAGTTGTCAATCTTGATAATTATACAACCTTTCAATCGGTAATCATCAAAAAGTGGCTGAACTCTAGAGTAGCCTATGGTACAATCATTTGGGGCAGGTCAATTATAGGAGTAGGTTATATGGTTATAATTTTGTAGGGAATTTATATCTTGTAAATAATCAAATATTTGGTATTTAAAAACAAGTCATTAGATTCATTCAGTCATTCAATTTAATAAAATGGAACTTTGAAAATGTATTGTTCACAATGTGGAACAAAAATTAGTGGTAATTCATATTTATGTGAACATTGTGGTAGTTCTATTAGTAACACCAGAAGAGAAACATCCATTAATAATGATAGACCTATTCCAAAATCGGAAACATATCAATCAAAGAGGGAACAAGTTCTTATTGTATTAAGTATAATTTCATTAATTGTTGGTTTATTAGTTTTCATATTCTCTTTTAAAAAATCGGAAATTGACAAACCGACACCCCCTGTTAAAACTGTTATCTCGAAATCCACTGGTGAAACCGTTATCCCGCAATCTACTGATGAAGCTGTTGTCCCGCAATCTACTGATGAAACCGTTATCCCGAAATCGTACTGATGAAACTGTTGTTCCGACACCTCCATCTAGTTCATCCGATTAAACAAGAGGAATTTGTATCTTGTAAATCATTAGGAATTTGGTACCATAAAAAAGGTTAGGTTAATTTTTATTAGTTCATTCATTTCCTTTAATAATAGGAGGGTTTAAGATGAAAAGAACATTGTTTTTATCCATTCTTATCGTTTTTTTCATAATATTATTTATGTCATTAGTCGGATTTAATAATCAAGACCCAACAAAAGAACAATCATCTGTCTCAAAAATAACACCAAAAGATGATTATGAGTTACAAGAAAGATGTGAAAAACGGAGTATGGAGTATTTTAAAGAGGATTATGGTGACGGATTTGATGAAGATGACATATCAACTTACACTAATCATTATAATAAAAAACTCAATAAATGTTTCATCCTAATTAATTCAATACAATTTATAAGAAATATTGATAAATTTGAAATTATTACGATGAAAACATTATTTGAGTTGAATGAAAATAAGGAATACGGATCATTGATACAATTTGGAAAGAATATCAAAACAGATAATTGTATGGTTTTAGATAAATCTTGTAAATCTGAACAGGAATGGGACTTACTTGTAGCACCTTATATGGAAGAATAATAACAAGGAGAGGTAGATGTGAAATGAAAAGAAAATTGTTTTTATCCATTCTTATTATTTTTTTCACAACATCATTCATGTCCTTAGTCGGATGTAATAATCACAACATAATAAAAGAACAATCTTCTCTATCAGAGAAAAAAATAAAAGGAGATGACGAATTACAGAAAGAATGTGGAAAAAAGAGTGAGGAGTATTTCAAAAAGGAATATGGTAACGGAATTATCAATGGGGAAAAAGAAGAACGACTGATATCAGATTCTATTAATCATTATAATAGAAAATTCAATACATGTTTCATCCTAATTAATTCAACAGAATTTATAAATGTAGCAGGTAAAATTGAAAGTATTAGGATGAAAACATTCTTCGATTTGAATGAAAATAGGAAATACGGATCATTAATACAATTTGAGAAGGATAACAAACCATGTAGTTGTCGGATTTTGGAGAAGTATTGTAATTCAGAAGAAGAATGGGACTCGCTTGTAAAACCATATATGGGAGAATAATGATGGATTTCATAATAAATGATTTTACACTTACCCGTATAGGATTGGTTTTCAACTTATTGGGAACAATTATGATTTCTTTTTCGTTCGGAAAACATATTGGAGAAGGGTATAATGAAAATGATAAAGGGGAAAAGATTTATTTACCCTCTTTTTTACATCCAATACTGTTCAGATGGGGATTGATTACACTTGGTTTTGGTTTCGTTTTACAATTCATTGATTGAAACATACATGACAGCATTCTCTTTTGTGACAGAATGCTGTCATGTATGTTTCAATTGGTAATCTTCAGTTTTTCTTACTTCATTAATCTATTTGTTTGTAGGTGTAACAAACAGTATATTTTTAGCTGTCACTGCGCATTTTTAATCAATGTCCGTACTCCATAATTTTTTGACCAGTCCAATAATCCGTGGATTCCCAATGCAGAAGCTTTTTTTGCATCGCTATATCCAAGAAGGTCTTTTCCCTGCATAAAATAAACAATTCCCCGGAAATTATATGCCCAAGCATGATCTGGTTCGAGGCTGATGACCCTGTTGAAATCTTCAATGGCTAGCTGATACTGATTCAAATCATAATACACGAGTGCCCTGTTCCAGTATGCATTGACAAACCCGGGATTCAGTCGAATGGCTTCAGTATAGTCTTCGATGGCATTTTGATGTTCGCCTAGTTTATTATAAGCAAACCCACGTCTATTATAGGGAAATGCAACATACGGGTTAAATTCTATGATCTTGCTATAGTCCTCGATAGCTTTATTAAAGTTCTCTGTTTTAGAATACGCAAAGCCTCTCCAACAATATGCAAATACATTATCATGTTTAAGCTCAATTGATTTGTTAAAATCTTTTATAGCTTTATTATATTTTTTAACTTTTAAATATAATTCGCCTCTGCAATAATATGTATGTGCATCATTCGGGTTTAATTTGATGGATTTAGTAAATGCTTCAATGGCAAAGGTGTAATTGCCTGCATCGTCGGCATCCATGCCTATTTTACTCCAAGATAAAGCATTATTATTTCTGCTACATTATTTACTCTCATTTCTTTTTCCTTTATTGCTATTTGGCAAATTATGGATCTATTTCTTGCCATATAAAATTAACTAAAAAACAACCTCTATTATATAAGCTTTTTGGCGAAAAACGATATAAATAAAGACCGTTCCTATTCCAGATTTTTCTTTTGTTTCTGGACTTCAAAAAATTAATGCAGATATGGCCTAACATTTTTTTTATTTCTGATGAAAATATAAAGTTTTATAAAGTCCTACCATATCTAATAAAAAAACTTTTATATTTTCGTTTATAACCTGTTTTTCTCTATAAAAAACAATTTTTCACCTTTTAAGCATAAGTAAATAGATAATATATTTAACTTTTATCTCTTCACCCTTTGTTTTGTCATTCTGTGCTTATTTTTTATAATAACAAAAACTATATTAGCTAAAGGATTTAATTAAAAAAACAATGCCTATATAAGCTTTTTCGAGTAAATATTATGTGTTTTTAATCATTCCATAACCCTTATACGGGAATCATAAACTCAAACTTTTAAGTATCTATTTATTCAATGTCGCTTCCATCCTTACCCATTCAATTTTCATCTTTTATCTATAAGCTTCGCTCTTGCTTGGAATAAAACTCTGTCTGGATGCTTTTTGAAAAAAATCAGAATTGATTTCATCCAGTGGCTCTAAAAAGTGGGAGTATTGAGGAAAAGTATCTTTCTCTGATTTTAGAGAATATACATCCCCAGTAAAGAATCTTCTCCGAGAACAATATTCCTAATAAAGCTGTCAAGATGGGCTTTGACAAGGTCACCACCAAAACATTTTACCCTTTTTTTCTTCTCCACATCGTCTATTAGCTTCTTGTTTTTCCAATAAATATAATTTGTGAGTTTCTGCTCATTGATAACTTTAAACGAAAAGAACTTCGATAAGTCCACAGAGTCAATATTGGTCAGAGGAAAATCCAATCCCAATTTTCTTATGATATTTCTTTTCATGGTCAACTCCATCCTCACCACCCTTTTACCGTTGAGTTCTAATTCTTTAAGATAAACTTTCATCTTTTTTGATGCCAGCTTTCCCTTGTCGTCGGTAGAATCGTGGGTATAAAATGTTGTTGTATAATCTGAGTTTGGTTTCACTATCACATTTTTCAGAAAAAGATGAGATTTCAGAAACTCGAATAATTTATGTCGGTAATCTGTATAAAAGTCATATGTCAACTCGATTTCAGAAACTTTTACATCAATGGAGTGATATTTGAAAAACGAATCCAGAAGGGATAATATTTCTCTATGAGAATCGTGTATCCTAATGAGAAGGGAAGGGAAATATGAACGATTTTTCAAACAATATCTCAAACTATGTTTTATTTCCAAAGAAGCAATATCATCATCGCTCCTATATGTTCTCATCATGCCATAATTCCCTTTTGAAAGTTTATCGTCAGATACTGCTTTGAATCCGTTTGCTTTAAGGAAGTCGTATAATAGATTCGTATAATCGTCCCTAAAGGTACTAATTTGAATTACGTCTAATTTCTTTGTTATAGAAAAATTAGAAACAGAAGAATAAAAAATAGATATATTATTATTGCTGCCCTGTTCCGCTATTCTGGCTTTTTTCATAAATATTGCTCCTATCACGCATGTTTCTGCGTTCATGTTTGCCGCGTTCATAACTAATGACCGTTGCAATTCTGCTCATTACATAGTTGACGATTTCCTCAACGCCACCACCCTGATTAATAATTTCTCTTATCTTCCGGCGGTGATGCTCCCTAATCGAATCTTTTGTAAATGATTCACTCATAAAGTTATGTTTTATTATATCCTCGTTGATATAATTCTTGCTTCGTTATTAAAATTTTTCTTCATAGAATTTCCCAAAGATTTATCCACTCCACCCTTTCTGTATGCAAACAAAGGACAATCTGTGGAAGGACATTTGGAAATTTCACCAACCTGCTCATTCATGCACCATAAACAATATGATCTGATAGCTTTCTTTCTTTTTGCTGCATCCTGATTGCCTTTTCCTAATCGATAGGAATAGAAAGAACATTCCTTTATTTTACAGTTGGCAACTTCTTTCGGAATCCAGCCAGTACAGTTAAGACATCTTTCATGTATGGATTTTCTTCTGTTTAAATTTACATTTTTTACTCCATTTTTGCTTTTAGTTATTACTTGCATTTATACCTCCATTTTTTATAATATAATCCCTCAAAGCAAACGGGCATTTAATCTAAGTTGCTCGATGCTTGAATCTGAAGACTAATTATTAAATGGGATATAATATGAATACGTTGAGGACGATGCCAACAAAGATAGCGCTTTGATTTAGGAATGGGATCATTACGCTTGGAAATAACCATGACCGTTTACGACATTCTCAATGAGGAAACTCATAATTTCGAAGTGGCGGATATTCCTTCCGCGAGGCTTGACGCGGAAGTTTTGCTTTCTTTTTGCCTAAATTGCGACCGTCTGGAATTTTACAAAAAGCCGGACATGGCAATCAGCGAGACTAAGCTTGCCGCTTTCAGAAAGCTTATCGCCCGAAGATTGCAATGGGAGCCGGTGGCCTACCTTACCGGCCGCAAAGAATTCTGGACATTCGTGCTGGAAGTAAATAGCTCTGTGCTCATTCCCCGTCCCGATACTGAAGTCATCGTTGAAGAAGCTCTAAATATTTGCCGCAAAGTAGATTCTTCAGAAATAAAGATTTTAGATATTGGTACAGGCAGCGGCGCAATTGCCATTGCTTTAGCCTTGGAAATTACCGGTGCAAAAGTTATGGCCACCGATATTTCAGAAACAGCTGTTAATCTGGCAAAAAAAAATGCGGACACTTTGGGCCTCAAACAAAAAATCGATTTTCGGTACGGCAATTTATTTGAACCGGTTAACGGTTTTTTTGATATAATCATTTGCAATCCACCTTACATTTCGGCCCA
>CAVQCU010000149.1:0-12065 GCA_963710995.1 uncultured delta proteobacterium | reverse complement strand
GTGGCGTTCAGAACTTCCTTTTCGCGGTGGGCGTACTCCTGGAAAACTGTATCTCGCTCCGCTTCGCGCACCTTCTGGAAGATCACCTGCTTGGCCAATTGCGCAGCGATGCGTCCCAACGGCGTGGTGTCGCGATAAAGCCGAATCTCGCTACCCACCTCCACGTCCGGCGCCATTTCCTTGGCCGCCGTCAACGTGATCTGATTCAGTGAGTCTTCGATAGGCTCCTCGTCGGCCACGACCGTCTTGTAAATGTATGCCCTGATTTCGCCGGTCTCTTTGTTCAGCTCGCCGCGCATGTTCTCCTGGGTCTTGTAGAACTTGCGCGTGGCCAGGGCGATGGCCTCCTCGACCGCGCTCACAACGATCGCGGGGTCAATGCTCTTTTCCTGACTCAGGAGCTCGATAGTCTGATACAAAACGCTGGCCATACTCTGCTTGCTCTCTCAGTGTTCTCTCGGCCTGAGACGATTCACGCCCCGGCCGGTTGCTGTTTCCACTTCCATGAATCCGAGGTCTAGTCCCTCAGTCCCCTTGGTCCCTGGTCCCATGGTCCCTGTCTTTACTAAATCTCCGGCACCAGTTGCGCCTTTTCAACGTTCTCAAGTGCAATCTCCACCGTACTTACGCTTGTTCCCTGAACATCCAGGTTCTCGATAAATAAATTTATTTCTCTAAGAATATCTTCATCATTCAGCGGTTGGAATTCACCCTTTTTCATTAATTCATCCATCTGGGTGCCCGGTACAACATGCAGCGTGCGTAAACGAATAAAATCAGGATTGATCGCATTAATGACTCTGGCGGTCTCCAATGCATGCTGACGAGTCCATTTTGCTCCGCCTAACCCGGGCATTACGTATTCGCTGAGTTCAATCCCTGCTTGTCTGATATTCAGGCCTGCTTTAATATGGTCGCTGGCCGTAACACCTTTGTGAATTAAAAATAAAACTTCGTCAGAGCCGCTTTCCATACCAATGTGGATGCGGGAGAGACCGGCTTTTTTAAATTGCTCAAACTCACCGACTGTCTTTCTCGCCGCTGTGTGTGAACGGCAATAAGAAGTAATTCTTTTTATTTGGGGAAACTTTTCCCGTAGAAAATCAAGAATTGCTAAAAGATCGGTGGTTTTCAAAATTAATGAATTGGCATCCTGCAAAAATACATTTTCGCCGCCGAAGTAAAGCCACCTCGCCACAGTTTGAAAAAAATCATTATTAAAATTTTTATTATTGTAAATATGATGCAACACATTTCGATTAACATGTCCGTTTTCTCCCAATTTCCAGGAAAGACCGACAATTTGATCGGCAATATCTTTCATTGTTTGAATATCTTTTTTAACTGCTTCTACACTTCTTAGTTCAAACTTGCTGCCACGGTATGTATGGCAGAAAGCGCACTTGTTCCATGGACAATTTCTTGTTACACGAATTAAAAGGCTTGTCGCCTCACTGGGCGGACGAATAGGTCCCTGTTCAAAATAATTATTCATTTTTACCTCTTGAAGTTAGAATTGGCTTAATATAGCAATTATTTATTTATCGGCAAGAGTGAAGGAAATATTTATACCAAGTTGCTTTCAAAAATTAAAATATGAATTTTTGAAAGCAACTTGGTATTATGCCCGGTAAATCAACCTTTTAGTATCAGATATCTAATTGGTATAAATTAAGGCAGGAAAAAAAGAGGGTTGCGCGCTTTGCCCTGCAAGCGGATTTCAAAATTTATATATGCGTTACCTGCGTCGTCTGTTTCACCCACTATCGCAATCGTTTCCCCTTTTTTGATATTTTGATCTGTTTTGACATATCTTTTCTTCAGATGTGTATAGACCGTGGCAAAATTGTTTTTATGCCGGATAATAACTGTTTCTCCATAATTTTTTAATTGGGACGAGAAAATAATGGTTCCAGATGCCGCTGCTTTTACCTTTGTTCCCACAGGGGAAACAATTTTAATCCAGTTATGGTAAGTCTTGTTGGGCTGAATGCCGAAATTAGTCTTCACGTTGCCGCGCACTGGCCAAATAAACCTATTTTTTTCTATTTGTATTTCTTCCATAGGTAATTTAGTTTTAGGCTTGGGCTCGATTTTTTCGCCAGGCAGTTTTTGTGCCGGAATAACTTCTGTTGCTTGAGTTTCTTCACGAGGCGCAACTTTTGGCTGTTGTGTTTTTTGGGATGTCACCATAGGTAGCCTCTCTTTTTTATTTGTTACAGCAGGCGCCTCATCCGCGGAGTTCCCTTCTTTCCTAGCGTTCTTTTCCGTAAGTTTTTTAGCATTATCTGAATTATCTTTTTTAGCGGTGAGATTGGCCGCAGTATCCATAGTTTTTACATGGACCATTACATCATCAATTACTTGATTGGCGTCGGGAATAAATATAACCGAGCCTTCTTTAATTGAATTGAGATCAGTTATATTGTTCATTTCGACTAAATCTTGTAATTTGACATGATAAGCGCTGGCAATCATCCGAACAGTTTCATTTACTTTTACTCGATGATAAACACCCATTGCCTGTGTCTTTTGCATCTGCCGGCTAAAACAAGAAAGAATAAACAACAAAGCCAGTAAAACAAAAAAACCTGACACTAATGCAGGTTTTATTTTTTCCATCCGCTCTCCCCGATCAGGCTGACAAAGCGGCATCCGCCCAAATCCTCTTTTATTATCTCCTGTGTATTATCTATAGGACGAGTCAGCTTATATAACGTTTGCACATCGCGGCTGCCAATGGGAACGACCAGTCTTCCACCGATAGCAAGCTGTTCGACTAAATACTGAGGAATTTCCGGCGCTGCGGCTGTAGTTATGATCGCGTCAAAAGGAGCTTCTTCCCTCCAGCCATAAGAGCCATCGCCGACTCTTATGGCTACATTGTAATAATTAAGCTTATCAAGAATTTTGCGTGCGTTTGTTGCTAGAGAAGCAATGCGCTCAACGGAAAAAACACGATCGGCCAGAGAAGCCAATACCGCCGTTTGATAACCGGAGCCGGTGCCGATTTCCAAGACCCGTTCTTTTCCCTTTAACTCCAATGCCTGCGTCATTAGCGCGACTATATATGGTTGCGAGATGGTCTGATGTTCATCAATAGGAAGAGGACTATCATTATAGGCCTGATCAATCAGCCCTTCGTCAACAAAAAGATGTCGCGGAATGACACTCATAGCTCTCAATATCCGGACATCGTCTATAGAACGCGCTTTTATCTGCGTTTCAACCATTCGCGTCCGTTGCTTTTTGTATCTATCCATTAAGTTGTCCGTATTTTTTCTTTTTTGCTGGAATCCGGTAAATATCCTGAATCATTTCATGCCGACGCAAACCAAGTGCTTCTCGTGTAACAATCAAATAATAATATTGCAGTTCGGCTTTTTGGCGAATAGCATTGAATTGATCAATGCTCAAGTTGATTTCTTCACAGACCATTTGCTTTTTCTGCAACATTTCCGAGGCATGGTTATTCCAGCAAAAAGTGTTTAAAAGAGATATATTTACTTCTATTTCTCTGTCTATGCTCATAAGCCGCTCAATAGCATCATCCACTGCCATACCGGCGCGACTCAATACTGCGGCTTTTTCCCACAATAATTCTTCAAGTAAATTATCTTGTTGATTATTTTTTCTTTTCTGCGATATTTGCATGATTCTTCCTCTTATTCCAACAAGAAGAATCTCTATCATTTAAGAGCTTAATTTTCAACTTATAGAAAACTTCGCCGCGTGTGTGGCGGCATTGGCCAGCAGCAAGACTTTTTTGATTTTCAGAGATATCTGTTTTCAAAAGAAAGTCGAGCATCGCTAATCAGGCCAAATCTGAATCAATGGCAGAATTCTCTATCTTTAGCCCATTCTAATAATTCGCAATATTCCAATGTGCACGCCATTTGAGTATCACGGCAGCCACGCTTGTTATTGCCCTGATTTAAATAAACAGTTCCCGTGTTGTTGTAGGTACCGGCATAATCCGGTTTCAGGCAGATTACCGTATTGAAGTTCTTTATGCCACGTTGGTGCTGACAGAGGTTTTTATAACACACCCATTTTCGATTATAGATCAATCCCGCGAGACTTTGGAATCCCCCGGCTGGAGCCCGGGGGAGGAATGCGTCCCCCGATCAGGTCGAGGGCAGGCTACACTCGCGGGAGGTCGCGTTATCCTCTACTTCGCGAGATAATTCGACCTGCAAGCTTCAGTCGCAGATGACCTTTAGGTTATGCACTTTGTTTCTGAAGCTTGGGTCTCATTATTATAGGGAGCCTCCGGCTCCTGCCGGAGGGGGCTCCACTAGTGATAGGAAACAGATTTAAATATCTTCAATTTCCCTGTTAATTAAGTATTTGGCAGTTACGGCATTCGCCGAATAATCCTGTTTCTTGCCTTTTTCCAACTGTCGAAGAACCTCCATGTCTGATTTCCAGACTATATCGCCCGGCGCGATGAAGCAGAAACTTCCCGGTGTGTGGGTTGAGCTTATGGCGTTATTTTTATAATAAAAATATTCTTTGCTTATTTCCGTCGGAAAACTCCGCACGATTGGCGGAATGTCAGTGGGGAGAAACCATAATTTAATTTCGCGTTCCGCGTCCTCGGGATTGGCGGAGGCGTGAATCAAATTATCAGATCTTTCTCCGATAAATTTACCTTTTTCGTCATGCAGAGGAATTACTGTTCCCAGCGCGCGAATGCAACCCGGCCTTTGCGCTCTTGCCTCGTGCGGATTTGTATTGCCGCAGATTTCCCGAATATTCTTGATGGCGTTGGGTCCCCGATACAGTATCGCTATGACTCTGCGTTTCGAGGGATCATCCGGATAATGAAGATAACCGCGTATGTATTCCAGAAGCGATGGGTAGAAAAATTTTCCCTTATGCTCGGCATAATGTTCTTCGGCCAATGCGAGATTTACTGCAACAACTTTCAGCGCCGCGAAACGCAGTCCAGTGTGGAACTCAGAAAATTGCGAAAGTATATATCCTGTCAATGAATTTTTCAGGGCATCCGGTTTTATGAGTACAAGCGAACTTTCTCTATTTTGTTCTGCCATTTTAATTCTCCTTACTCTTGAAATATGTGATAGTTTGACAAAGTTGTCATTTGATAAAAACTTGCTGTTGAGCTAAGGAAGTATAGGAGAAGTCGTTTTGTGTGTCAATAGAATATGTATTAATCTAAAGTTTGATCTATAATCCAATCATTCAAAGCTTGCAGAGCTTGATTTACGTGAAGAATGTTTCTTTCTTTCTTTTTGGTTTTTCCCCCAGGTAATGTATCCAGTAAACCAAAATTAATATTCATTGGCTGAAAACGATCAGCGGATTCGACAGAAACAATGTAATGAAGCAGCGCTCCGATGGCGGTTTTAACAGGCGGCGGTTGCAGCTGCTTTCCTTCGATGATAAAGGCGGCATTTAATCCGGCTAAAAGTCCCATGGCTGCCGATTCCGTGTAGCCTTCAACGCCGGTAATTTGACCGGCAAAGAAAACATTTACATTTGTTTTAAGTTGTAGTGAGGGGAGCAGAAGGGAAGGGGAGTGAATAAAGGTATTACGGTGGATGCTTCCATAGCGGACAAATTGAGCGTTTTCGAGTCCGGGAATAAGACGAAAGATGCGCCGCTGTTCTGGCCATGTAAGTTTGGTCTGAAATCCAACCATGTTAAAAAGAGTGCCGGCCATATTTTCTCGGCGCAATTGAACTACAGCATAAGAAATAGAACCTGTTTGGGGATGGATAAGACCTACCGGTTTCATCGGTCCGAAAGCCAGACTCTTTTCGCCACGGGAGGCCAATACTTCTATCGGCAAACAGCTTTCAAAATGGCGGACTTCTTCAAAAGGTTTCGCGGCGACCTTTTCGCCCGTCAGCAATTCCTGCCGGAAGTTTTCATATTCTTCTTTACTCAACGGGCAATTCAGATAATCGGGCGTTCCTTTATCATAGCGCGATGCCCAGAAAACCTTGTCCATGTTAATAGAGTCTGCCTCGATTATCGGCGCTATGGCATCGTAAAAATATAAATAAGAACTGCCCAGTATTTGGGTAATTTCTTGTGCCAGCGAATCAGAAGTGAGCGGTCCTGTTGTAATGATCGTTAATGAATCTTTCAGAATTTTAGTAACTTCAACCCGGCTCAGGGTGAAGTTTTTTTGTAGCTTGAGTTGCGCTTCTACCTCTTGGGAAAATTGAGTACGATCAACGGCCAGAGCGGAACCAGCAGCAACCGCTGTACAATCCGCTGTCATTATTATTAATGAGTTGAGGCGGCGCATTTCTTCTTTAAGTAATCCGGGGGCATTATCGAGGCTGTTGGACTTAAGTGAATTGCTGCAGACTAATTCCGCCAGATGTTCCATTTTATGGGCGGGAGAAAATTTTTGCGGCTTCATTTCATAGAGATGAACGTTATGACCGCGCCGCAAGAGCTGCCAGGCCGCCTCACAGCCGGCAAGTCCACCGCCAATTATTATAACAGGAGATGTTTTCATTTGTGAAACTCCAATTCCGAAAGCGAAACGCATCGGAATTGGTAAGTTGAATAATCCCGCAAAGCGGAGGGTATGATACCAAAGCTTGCTTTTGGTATCATACCTGTGATTCTCCGGATGTTGTTTTAGGCATTTTCTGGAGATTCTTGCATTCCGGATAACCAGTGCAGCCGAGAAATTTCCCGAATCGTCCGCGCTTGACGGCCATGGGCTTTCCGCATTTCTCACATATGGCATCGGTGACCTCAGCTTCCTGTGGAATCATTTCCCCGTCTTTGCCTTTATGAATTTTTTTGATATTTTTACAGTCCGGGTAACCGGAACAACCCAGGAATTGACCATAACGACCGCGTTTGATAATCATTGGCTTTCCGCATAATTCACAGACGGCATCAGTAACTTGAGCTTCAAGAGGAACAAGCTCGCCCTTATCGTTTTGGGTTGCATTAATAGTGTTTTTGCATTCGGGATAACCCGAACAAGCAAGGAACTGCCCGAAGCGGCCTTCTTTGACAATCATTGCCTTGCTGCACTTATTACATTTAATATCTGTTGTTTTTGCTTCCACGTTTTTTATTTTCCCTTCTTCGTCATGAATAACATTCATAGTGTTTTTGCATTCAGGATAATTAGAACAGGCGAGAAAATTACCATTACGTCCCCACTTGATAATCATGGGTGAATTACATTTTTCGCAAACCAGATCAGTCGGTGTTTCTTCCCGTTTGATGTTTCTCATTTCGTCTTTTGCTTTTTTCAACTCCAGGGCAAAAGGGCTATAGAAATCTTTAAGGGTTTTTTCGCGCTTACTTGTACCATCTTCAATCATATCCAATTTGTTTTCCATGTCCGCGGTGAAAGCAATATCCAGAACAGTGGGAAAACTTTTCACCAGAAGCCCGGTAACAATAACGCCTAACTCTGTCGGGAAGAACTTGCCTTTATCCAGACGGACATATTCCCGGTCCTGAATTGTGGAGAGAATATTGGCGTAGGTACTCGGCCGTCCAATTCCCCTTTCTTCGAGTTCACGAACCAAAGATGCTTCCGAGAAGCGGGGTGGCGGCTGCGTGAATTTTTGCTCTGTATTCAAATTAAGCAGTTTTAATTTTTCTTTTTCTTTTACATCGGGAAGAAGTTTATCCAGTCCATTCTCTTCTTCTTTTTCATCTTTGCCTTCAGTGTAAACGATGGTGAAGCCGGGAAACTTAAGAACCTGTCCCTGAGCGCGGAAAATACAATTGGCTCCGATAATATCAATAGTTGTTTGATCGAAAATGGCCGGATTCATCTGACTGGCAGTGAAGCGGTTCCAGATAAGTTGATAGAGTTTAAATTCATCATTGGATAAATATTCTTTTATGGTCTGTGGCTTGTGAGCCATGGTCGATGGCCGGATGGCTTCATGGGCGTCCTGAGCTTTTTGCGCGTTTTTGTAAGTGTGCGGTTTGGGCGGCAGATAATCGGGTGAATAATTTTCCTGGATATAATCGCGCACTTCTTTGAGAGCTTCTTCGGCAATACGGTTAGAATCGGTTCGCATATAAGTAATTAAACCTATGGAGCCGTCTTTACCAAGTTCAATACCTTCATATAATTTTTGAGCGACCATCATGGTCTTTTTCGCGGAAAAGCGCAGCCAGCGCGATGCTTCCTGCTGTAATTTACTGGTCGTAAAGGGTGGCAGCGCCGAGCGTTTTAATTCTTTTTTCTCCAGCTTCTCCACGATAAAAGAAGCTTGTTTCAAGATTTGGGCCAGTTTGGCGGCCTGTTCGCCATTGACGACTTTTGCTTTCTTGCCGTCTATCTTGAGTAATTTGGCGTTAAAAGGAGGGGGATTGTGTCCCTCAAATTGTGCCAGCAGGTTCCAGTATTCTTCCGGGATAAATTTATTGATTTCGTCTTCTCTTTCGCAAATCATTCTAACAGCAACTGATTGAACCCGGCCAGCGCTCAGTCCTCTCTTGACTTTATCCCAGAGGATAGGACTGATTTGATAACCAACCAACCTGTCCAGAATGCGGCGGGTCTGCTGTGCTTCATATTTATTGAAGTTCAACTCCAGCGGATTATTAATTGCTTCTAACACTGTTTTTTTTGTGAGATCATTAAATAAGACGCGATATATATTTTTATTTTTGGTGTTTACCACCTCGGATATATGCCAGGCAATAGCTTCGCCTTCGCGGTCGGGGTCGGGGGCCAGATAAATGTTTTCCACGTTTTTAGCAGCTTTTTTCAATTCATTAATAGTCTTCTTTTTAGCTTCAATTATGTTATAGGTTGGTTCGAAATTCTTTTCCAGATCAATACCTAGAGTGCTTTTCGGCAGATCTTTAATATGTCCCATCGAAGCGATAACATCAAAGCCACTGCCGAGAAATTTTTTTATTGTTTTAACTTTTGTTGGAGATTCCACAACAACTAATGACTTTGCCATAACTAACACTCCTTATATTTGTAAGTCGAACAATCCCGACACTGTCGGAGGGTATGATTTATACCCGTGGTTTCGGCGCACGGTATAGATGGAAGAATGTTTTTTGTAAAGGATTTATTTTTTCAGGGATAAAAACTTTCCCGGATATTGCCGAACCATTCCTTTTAATTCCAATGTTGTCAATGCGCTTAAAATATCTGCAGACGATAAGCTAATGGAAGAAATTAAATCATCAATATGAACTTGGCTGCCGGAAATAAAATCAATGATTTTCTGATCAACAGCACTGAATATTTCGGATGATTTAGCTGTAATAGCTTCGGAGTTGGCAATAGAATGCGGTTTCAATACAATTGTTCTTTCGAACTGGGGCAAAATTTCTTCCAAAATATCATCGGTATTTTCAATTAATTTTGCGCCTTGCTTAATCAATTTATTTGTTCCCCGCGAACCTGCGGCACACGGCAAAGACTTCTCGTCCTTGTTCTAGCGTGAGCCTTGCCGTAATGAGGGAGCCGCTTTTTTCTCCAGCTTCTACGATTACGACGCCATAGGACATCCCGCTGATGATACGATTGCGTGTCGGGAAATTGGCTGAACGTGGTGGTGTACCTAGCGGGAATTCAGAAATAACCGCACCATTTTGAATGATATCAGCATATAATTTTTTGTTTTCCGATGGATAAATAACATCCAATCCACTGCCCAGGACGGCGATAGTTCTGCCATGTGCAATTAGCGCTCCGCGGTGTGCTACGGAATCAATGCCCCGGGCCATACCGCTGACTATAGTTAAACCTTTGAGGGCAAGTTCGCGGCTGATTTTTTCCGTTGTGTATTTGCCGTAAGTGCTGGCCAGTCTGGAACCTACTATGGCAATATTTGTATCATCCTTATTCAGATTGCCCCGAACATAAAGAAAAGGAGGACGGTCATAAATATTCATGAGTTTTGCGGGATAAAGTTCATCTTGATAAGTAATTATATTTATATCGTTTTTAGAAAGAAATTCAAGTTCTACTTTAACTTTGTCCCAGCCCTTAAAATCGGAGATTGCTGTGGCGATATTTTGGGAAATTCCCGGGGTTTCACTTAATTTTGAAACAGGTGCGGCAAAAATAGCGGGTAGAGAACCAACCTCATCCACTAATGCCGGAAAAGTAATATTGCCGACACCCGCGATAGATTTTAGCGCAATCCAGTATTTAAAAATATCGTAATTCATAATTGTTTAATCAGAAACACAATCCTGCGGTTTGAAATCCCCCGGTTTCAGCCGGGGGAAGAATGCGCCGTAACCAGCGGGAGGTCGCGTTATCCTCTGCTTCGCGGGATAATTCGACCTGCAAGCTTTAGTGCACTTTGTTTCGAAAGCTTGGGTCTCATTATTGTAGGGAGCCTCCGGTTCCTGCCGGAGGGGGCTCCACTCAGCAAACACCGCCCTGGTGGATGTGTTCTTCACTAAAAATTGATGAAAGCTACATCTTGTTTATCGGATATGTTAAGTATTTTAAATGCGCCGATAGTCAAACTAGTTGCTTAAATTTAATCTTTGAGTTAGGAACCAATTATTCATTATTATTTTTTTAAAGAGGTCTTTATGTTGAAGATAAAGAATTATTTTATCTTTATTATGAGACTCAAATTTCAAAAACGAAGTACCTTGAAATTTGTAAGTCGAACAATCCCGCACAGCGGAGGATATAATACCCAACAGTGTGTTGCGAAATTGTTTCCAAAGCTTGTTTTAAAGTTCATACCCGTGATTATTTTCGCGCTGATTGTTTATCCATTTATAACTGTTGCTCAAAATAATATAAATCCAGAACAAAATAAAATTATTATGCAGAAAGTTCAAAGCACTGTGAACAATGATGAAAAGCGTTTACGGTCAGTGCTGACAATAACGCCGCGGGAAATTAATGTAGGAACAATCACTGCCGACAAATCCGGTGAAGGAATATTTACATTAAAGAATATAGGTTCAGGCGACATTGATTGGTCGACAGATGGACCGGAAGGGTGGGAGAAATTAGAAGAACAGAAGTTATCGAGCGTGTTAGAAAACAATACGGATTCTTTGCGTGTTGAAATTCGGTTACTGCCCGTTAAATCATTATTAAATGACAGTAGCTCCAAAATTGCAATTCACAATGTGGAGATGACACTAGAAGCTGGTAGTGAAAAGCTTATCTGCCATAAGGAATTTCCGGCAGGTACTCATAAAGAAGCAATTAAGATTAACTCTGCGAGCGGACAAAAAATAATATTTGTCACGCTTATAATAGTTTCTACTCAAAAGTCACCTATGATTAATTTGAATCCTTTAAGGTTGGATATGGGCAGTATTTTGCCGGAGAAAACTGTTTCCAAAAAGATAATGGTAACCAACAGTGGTAAAGAAATGTTGACATGGTCGGTTGCGGCGCAAAAACATGAAATTAAAGAGGAGCCGGCCAATTTTAAAAAAGGGAGATATATATCGTTTGTCAATGAAGATGCGCGGAGAAGCGGAGTTTATACCGTACCCAAACATTTGAATGAAACCGTTGAATTAACGGGCAACTGGACGGAAAGTAATGGTTATCCCTCGGGCGCGGAAGGAGAGAACTTTATTAAAATTAACTTTCACGGAACAGGAATAATTCTATATTTATTAACTTATCCTGACGAAGTAAATTTAACAGCATATCTTGATAAAATTATAATTGATGATAGTGAATTGTTTGCCGACCTGAAAGAAAAAAAGGGGGAATTACTGGTTGCGAAAGGAATTACTGACGGACCCCATGTTCTTACTATTATCAGTAAGGATAGCCGTTTGGTATTTGAAGGCGTAAAAATATTAGGAGAAAACATTTTTTATCTTCCTGCCGGCAGGATAAACATTGTGCCTAATTCCGGCGCAACAACCAGTCAAACCAATTATCTTAGAGTTACCTTAAATACGGGACAAATGACGCCAGGTTATTATGCGGATGATATTGTATTTTATACCAATGGCGGTGAAGGGATTGTCGAAGTCTTCGCAGAAGTAATTCCCAATAATACATTGAAAATTATTGATATTTATAGATATTACAATGGAACAGATTATTTATTTACGGCTACTCCACAATTGGAAAC
>CAVQCU010000148.1:0-14421 GCA_963710995.1 uncultured delta proteobacterium | reverse complement strand
CAGAGTTCTCAATGGTTATCCGGTAATTGATGTCGAGGTGACAATAACCGGAGGTTCTTTCCGGGAAGGTGATTCCTCAGCCCAGGGTTACAAAATTGCGGCGGCGACTGCTTTCCGTGATGGCTGCAGCGGGGCTGATCCGGTTATGCTCGAGCCTATTATGAAGGTAGATATTATTACACCCAGTGAATTTATGGGTGATGTTATCGGTGACATAAATGCCCGCAAGGGTGAAATTCAATCCGTTAATCCTAAGGGAACAGTAAGCGAAATTAAAGCTAAAGTGCCCCTGAAGGCCATGTTTGGTTATTCCACCGATCTGAGATCATCTACTCAGGGCCGGGCCGTTTTTTCCATGATTTTCTCAGAATATAACAAGGCATGATTCATTATAGCCATTTCATAATATTTAATGGTTGAACAGGTAAATTTCACCCCAAATACCCAACTAAAAATATTTTTATTATTCTCTTGATAATTACTATATGTAGTAGTATCATTCATTCGTACCCCAATATATAGCGTCATCGAGAGACGACAATATTTAATATTCTATCTGTTAATGGAGTAGTGAATGAACATTAAAATTAAAAAAAGAGACGGCCGTTTAGTTAAATTTAATGCGGAAAAAATCACCAACGCAATCTCCAAGGCTGGCGCTGCCACAGGTGATTTTGATCTTAAAGAAGCACATAAATTGACTATCAAGGTTTTAAATCTTGCCGAAAAGCTCTTTGATGGAAAAGTTTTAACCGTTGAGGAAATTCAAGATGTCGTGGAAGAAGTTCTCTTGCAGACTCCTTATCGAAAAACGGCCAAATCCTATATAATTTATCGCGATCAACATTCCCGTTTAAGGGATATTACCAATAAAATGGAAGTCGATCTTGTTGATCAGTATTTAAAGAAGCTTGATTGGAAGATCAATGAAAACAGCAATATGGATTATTCTTTGCAAGGGTTGAATAATTACATATCTTCGGAAGTTAGCAAGGTTTACTGGCTCAATGAAATCTATTCGCCGGAAATTCACAAAGCGCATACAGATGGTGATTTCCATATTCATGATTTAAGTTTACTTTCCGTTTATTGCGTGGGATGGGATTTGTATGATTTGCTCCTGCAGGGTTTTCAGGGTGTGTCCGGCAAAGTGGAAAGCAAGCCGGCTAATCATTTGCGCAGCGCCTTGGGTCAGGTGGTTAATTTCTTTTATACCTTGCAGGGAGAAGCAGCCGGAGCGCAGGCTTTTTCAAATTTCGATACACTGCTTGCGCCATTTATCCGTTATGACCATTTAACTATTAAAGAGATTAAACAGGCGCTGCAGGAATTCATTTTCAACATTAATGTGCCGACAAGAGTAGGCTTCCAAACACCTTTTACCAACGTAACGCTGGATGTGACCGTCCCGAAATATTATTCGGATCAGAGTGTGATCATCGGCGGTAAGCCGCAAAAAGAGACCTATAAAGAATTTCAGGAGGAAATGAATCTCTTTAATAAGGCCTTTTTGCAGGTTATGGCGGAAGGTGACGCTAAGGGCAGAGTCTTTACATTCCCGATTCCTACATATAACATTACTAAAGATTTTAACTGGGATGATCCTAATATACAGGATTTGTGGGAAATGACAGCAAAGTACGGAGTTCCTTATTTCTCCAACTTCATCAATTCCGACATGAATCCGGAAGATGCCCGCAGCATGTGCTGCCGCTTGCGCATTGACAATCGTGAACTGGAAATGAGAGGCGGTGGGCTGTTTGGCTCTAACCCGCTGACCGGCTCCATTGGCGTTATCACCATTAATATGCCGCGTATTGCACATCTCGCCAAGTCCAAGAAAGATTTTCTGAAGCGATTGGAAAAGATGATGGACGTGGCGAAGGATAGTCTGGAGACAAAAAGGAAAGTTCTGGAAAAATTCACAGATGGCAATCTTTATCCATACACCAAATATTACCTGCGCAATGTTAAAGAGAGATTCGATGAATACTGGAAGAATCATTTTTCCACTATTGGACTTGTCGGGATGAATGAAGCTTGTTTAAATCTGCTGGGCATTAACATTGCTTCAGAAAAAGGTCAGGCTTTCACTAAACAGGTTCTTGATTTTATGAGAAAAAAACTTATCAATTTTCAGAAGGAAACTGGAAATAATTATAACCTGGAATCGACACCGGCGGAAGGGACGTCATATCGTCTGGCCAAAATTGATAAAGAAAAATATCCCGAAATTATCACCGCCAGTGATGAAAAATCGAAACATGCGGAACCGTTTTATACGAATTCTACACAATTGCCGGTAAACTATACGGATGATGTTTTTGAAGCGCTGGATTTGCAGGATGAAATTCAAGTAAAGTACACTGGCGGCACAGTGTTTCATACCTTTGCCGGGGAGAGAATTGATGATCCCAAATCGGTCAAGAGACTGGTTCACAAGATTTGTTCCAATTATCATTTGCCCTATATAACTTTTACTCCCACCTTTAGCGTATGTCCGTCACACGGGTATATAAAAGGTGAACAGGAGAAGTGTCCCACCTGTGCTGATGATTGTGAGGTTTACTCCCGCGTGGTTGGTTATTTACGTCCGGTTAAACAGTGGAATAAAGGCAAACAGGAAGAGTTTGACTCGCGGCAGGTATTCAAATTTTAATAAGTCACGGGTATGAACCCTAAAGCAAGCTTTGGAAACATTCTACAGCTTATGTGGAATAATTTCCAATAGCCTTTGGCTATTGGAAAATTCGTTCAGCAAGTTTCAGTCGCAGATGATCTTTAGGTTACGCGCCTCGCTTCTAAAACTTGGGACTCATTAAATTAAAGATCGTAAAAAGCATTCTTTCGCAATGCATTTCTGCATTTGAAATAAAAAGGGAAAAATGAAAATTGGCGGTTTACAAAAAGTATCACTTATTGATTATCCGGGGTTAATTTGTGCCACTATTTTTTTACAGGGGTGCAATTTTAAATGCTCATATTGCCATAATCCGGAATTGGTGGATACACGATTGTTTCAGCCCTGCATCAAAGAAAACGAAGTCTTGGACTTTCTTAATATGCGCAGGGGAAAGCTTGATGCCGTGACAATTACCGGTGGTGAGCCGACTATCCAGGATGATTTAGCACCCTTTATCAAAAAAATTAAAAAAATAAAATTTGCCGTTAAGCTGGATACCAACGGCTCGCAGCCACAGGTTATCAAAACTCTTCTTGATGAAAAACTGCTTGATTTTATTGCTATGGATATTAAAGCGCCTCTGGAAAAATACAAGAGCATCGTCAAGGTGCAGGTCAATTCTGATTTGATAGAAGAAAGTATCCAGCTTATTTTAAAGGCAAAAATTCAGCATGAATTTCGTACAACCATTGTGGAGTCCCAGCTTGAGGAAAAAGATATTCAGCAAATCGCGAAGCTGATTTCCGGCGCCAACAGTTATGCTTTACAAAAGTTTGTACCGGCAAAAACATTGGATAAAAAATTCCTGAAAGAAAAATCATATCCGGACGAAGAATTTCAGAAAATAAAAAAACATCTTGAGTATCAAATTCTATCTGTTACGATTAGATAAAAGTTGAACGATAATTTTGTCTATTAAATGTATTATTAAGCATTGAGAAGCATGGCTGACAATCTTTAGATAATTATTAGTGATGTTATATGGATCTGCATAACATTCCGAAGAAATTATAGAAAATTAATTCATCGGTTGAAACCACCACCTTTGGTGGTGGTAACATAAGAGTAATAAAAACGGTTCTACCAGTTGTAATCAAATGAATCGTTTCTTTAAAGGCGGGCGGTTGTCCCCTTTATAGGAGTAGCCAGCCGCAACAAGCCACCACCTCTGGTGGTGGTAGTTGACTTTATGCTAAATTACAATCTGCAAAAGATAGATGCGAATTGGTTTCGTCCTAAACAATTATAGAAGAAATCACAGAAGGAAAAAATGCAGAAACGTAAATTGGGAAAAATCGGTCTGGAAGTTTCGGCTCTGGGCTTGAGTTGCATGGGAATGAGTTTTTCCTATGGTCCACCCAAAGACAAGAAGGAGATGACCTCTCTTCTTCGGGCAGCAGTTGAACGCGGTGTCACATTTTTTGATACGGCGGAGGTCTATGGCCCGTTCATAAACGAAGAACTTTTGGGCGAAGCGCTCGCTCCGTTCCGCGGACAAGTGGTCATTGCCACCAAGTTCGGGTTCGACCTCGATCCCAAGTTTGATCCCCTGTGGTGAAGGGTTCGCCGGGTCTGAATAGTAAGCCTGAGCACATCAAACAGGCCGTCGAAGGCTCGCTTAAGCGGCTCAAGGTCGAAGTAATTGATTTGCTCTATCAACACCGCGTTGACACGAATATGCCCATTGAAGACGTGACAGGAGCTGTCAAGGAGCTGATTGGGCAGGGCAAGGTTAAGCACTTCGGCCTTTCTGAAGCAGGCGTACAAACAATCCGTCGCGCATACGCGGTACAGCCGGTCACCGCACTACAAAGCGAGTACTCGCTGTAGACGAGGAACCCCTGAGAAGGAAGTGCTGCCGACGCTCGAAGAACTCGGCATCGGCCTCGTGCCATACAGCCCGCTGGGCAAGGGTTTCCTCACGGGAAAGATGGATGAGAAAACGACCTTCGACAGTTCCGACTTCCGCAACACACTCCCACGCTTCACACCGGAGGCGCTTAAAGCGAATCAGGCCTTGATTGATCTACTCGCCAGGATTGCCAAACAGAAGAAGGCGACACCTGCTCAGATCGCACTTGCTTGGCTGCTGGCCCAGAAGCCGTGGATTGTTTCCATCCCGGGCACTACAAAGCTGGAGCGCTTGGACGAAAACATCGGAGCAGTTGCAATAAAACTTACGCAGGACGACCTACGTGAGATTGACAGCGCCGCTTCAAAGATTAAAGTGCAAGACGCCCGATAGCGCGATAAAAGCTTAATCACGGTCACATGCTTAGTTGCGCTGAATCGTATCGAGCAGGTCGAGTTTCATCTTAAAAAAGCTTTTGAAAACGGCCTCACGAAGGAAGAACTTGTGGCTGCGATTATGCATATTGCATTTTACGCCGGGTGGCCCACTGCAGCCTCGGGATTTAATCACTTGAAGAAAGTAATTGATCAGCAATAAGTTGATCGAGAAAATTATAAGTAATAACACCAAATGAAAAATCATTGTGATTATGGGCGCGATCAGGAAATGAACGTGAACGAAATCCTGTTTCGACGCACCAGTCAAGCGTTTTAAGATAAGGGAGGAGCAGCATGCAAGTTGATATAAACAAAAAGATTCTGGTGGCGTATTTTTCCTACAGTGGCAATACTCGTGAAATCGCCAATCAAATTCATAAAAGAGTGGGCGGCGATATTTTTGAAATTCAGGTTGTAAAGCTGCATCCTAATGATTACGATGCGGTTGTAAAACAAGCAAGGGCAGGAACTGAATTCCGGCCACAAACCGGCATTGAAAACAAAAATAGAGAATATCAAGTCGTATGATTTGGTTTTTATAGGCTACCCTAATTGGTGCAGTACGGTTCCCGCTCCGGTCAGAGTCTTTTTGTCGGAATACGATTTTTCTGGAAAGACCATTATACCTTTTTGCACACACGAGGGAAGTGGTCTAGGACGAAGCGCTATGGACATCTCGAAACTTTGCCCGAAATCGACCTTGCTGGATGGTATTGCCATTAGGGGAAGGGAAGTGAAAACCGCTCAAAACGAAGTAGTTGAATGGTTGCGAAAAATTAAAATCACAAAATAATGAGTTTCGTTGTCAGCAAATGATCTGTCTTCATTAAATAAGTGCCAGACTGTCGGCGACTACCATTCCGGTGTGTGTTGGGAGTAAAAAGCCGTCTTTTAATTCCACAAATTTATTTTTGATCAACGCATCGATAATAGTTTTCTTACCCACTAGCAAATCAACACCATAACTTGTTTTGTAGCGTTTCAAATCAATACCGGCTTCGGTGCGCAAGCCGAGAAATAATACTTCCAGTTGTAGTTGTTCCGCTGAAAGTGTTTCCGTATTTTCTACCGGCATTTTATCTTGAGCAATCTCTTTTAAATACGTTTTAACGGCAGATGTATTCCACCATCGTCTGTTACCTAAAAATGAATGTGCGGCAGGTCCCAGGCCTAAATAAGGCGCATGCTGCCAGTATTTCTGGTTATGCCGGGATTTGAATTTATCTTTGCGGGCAAAGTTGGAAACTTCGTAGTGAATGTAACCGGCATTTTCCAATTCATCTGCCGTCGTCTGAAAAAAAATTAATTGTTCTTTTTCGGTAGGTAAATTTATACCCTGCCGTGCGTATTCTTTATGCAGAGGTGTGCCAGTCTCCAGTGAAAGCTGATAACAGGAAATGTGTTCCGGCGCGTGGGATAGAGCTTGCTGTATAGTCTTCTTCCAGAGGGAAATTTTCTGACCATAAATTCCGTAGATTAAATCAATCCCAATATTGTCAAAACCGGCTTTCCGGGAATCATTAATAGCGGTAATAGCTTCTCCCGAATTATGTCTGCGACCAAGGAATTTAAGAATATTATCATCAAAGGACTGGATACCGATGTTCAAGCGATTAATTCTTAATAAGCGCAGAGCATGAAAATATTCTAAAGATACATCTCCCGGATTTACTTCCATGGTGATTTCGGCGTGGGGATCAATTTTGTAAGATTTATTTATTGCTTTAAATATAGTTTCGAGTTGCTCAATGGATAGAAGGGAAGGGGTGCCGCCACCGAGATAGATGGTGTCAAATGATGAAAAGACATTGTGGTAATATTTAATTTCTTTTTCCAGCGCCGCAAGATATTCAGAAATAAGATTTATAGATTTGATGGAGTAAAAGCTGCAATAACCGCATTTGCTGAGGCAAAAAGGAATGTGAATATAAAGTCCGGCTTGATCACTTTTCATAATTGTAATTCAAATAAATAAAATATTTTATTTCATATTCAAGATGGTAGCAAGACGGCAAAAAGGATGCGACACAGGCGTACTTAGTTTGTACGCCGAGGAGCCGACGACGAAGCCAACGCAGCTAGTACTTCTTGAATAGGAATAGAATACCTAGTCGGTGTCTGATTTCAAGACCGCCAAAAACGCGCTTTGCGGAATACTTACAGAGCCGATCATCTTCATACGTTTTTTACCTGCTTTTTGTTTTTCGAGTAATTTTCTTTTCCGGGTAATATCACCACCGTAACATTTAGCCGTCACATCTTTGCGGAATGCGCTGATTGTGCTGCGGGCAATAATCTCTGCGCTAACCGCGCCTTGAATAGCAATTTTAAACATCTGGCGTGGTATTTCTTCTTTCAATCTATTACAGGCTAGGAGGGCTCGCGAACGGGCGCGATCGCGATGGACAATCTGAGAGAGAGCATCGACTTTTTCGCTGTTGACCAGAATATCCATCAAAACTAAATTGCTTTCGCGATAATCTATAATGTCATAATCAAACGAACCATAACCTTGGGTAACAGATTTAAAGCGGTCATAAAAATCAAAGATGACTTCGGCCAGTGGCATTTCGTAGGATAACTCCACGCGTCCGGGGCCAGTGTAATTCATAGTGGAATTGGTGCCGCGTTTATCCATGCACAGCTTCATGACTGTTCCAAGATAACGTTCGGGAAGCATCATGCCTGCTCGGATATAAGGTTCTTCCCCTTTGGCAATTTCCGCGGGATCAGGATAGTGTGAGGGGTTATCCACATAAATAACCTTGTTGTCTTTGAGCGTGAAGCGGTAACGCACGCTGGGTACGGACAAAATAATGGAAAGATCGTATTCTCTTTCCAATCTTTCTTGAACTATATCCAGATGAAGAAGTCCTAAAAAGCCACAGCGGAATCCCTGTCCAAGGGCGACGGACGAATCCTTTTCAAAAATAAAAGAAGCATCATTGAGTTTATACTTTTCCAGTGAATCAGCTAAATCCTGATAGTCGTCAGAAGCAATAGGATAGATGGAGGCAAAGACAACTGGTTTAACTTCTTTAAATCCGGGCAGCGGCTGACTGCAAGGCTTGTCCTGTAAAGTAATGGTATCACCTGTTCGTACATCCGCCACGGTTTTTACACCAGCGATGATATAGCCCACTTCACCAGCAGACAGTTTTTCGCGTTTTTCGCGTTTAAGCAAAAAATGCCCTACTTCTTCAACTTTATAAGTCGTGTTGTTATACATGAATCTGATGATATCACCGCTTTTAACAGTGCCTTCAAAGACACGGCAGTGGATAATCGTGCCGCGAAAAGAGTCGTAATGGGCATCGAAAATTAATGCTGCCAGCTGATTTTCAGAACTGCCCTTGGGGGGCGGAATACGTTCGACGATTGCTTCGAGAATTTCTTCTATGCCGATTCCTTCCTTGGCCGAACATTTTATATGAGTATCCGGATCGAGGCCTAGTTCCGAATCAATCTCCTCTAACACGCGGTCAATATTAGCTGACGGTAGATCAATTTTATTAATAATGGGTATAATTTCCAGATTATGTTCAATGGCCAGGTAAAGATTGGCTAAAGTCTGCGCCTGCACGCCTTGCGCCGCGTCGATTAAAAGCAGGACGCCCTCACAAGAAGCAAGAGATCGGGAGACTTCGTAGGAAAAATCAACATGACCCGGAGTGTCAATTAAGTTCAGGATATAATCTTTTCCGTCATGAGCATGATAGGGCAAAGATATGGCATTGCTTTTGATGGTGATGCCGCGTTCCCGTTCAATATCCATATTGTCCAGAATTTGATCTTGAAAGTTTCTTTCATTACATACGCCGGTAAATTGAATTAGGCGGTCGGCAAGTGTGGATTTGCCGTGGTCAATATGAGCAATGATGCTAAAGTTTCTAATGTTTCCCATAATTCTCTATCTGCTCATACCAATTCGCTATAAAGCGCATTAGTATGAAGATGAAAAAGCCCTCATGAAAATACGAGGGCTTTTATCAAATATCTCTCCATACAAATTAAGCAATTTTCTTTAAAAGATCTTCCGATACTTCTTTTACACCGACGCTGCCATCAACGGAAATTATTTTTGCCCTTTGTTTGAAAAAGTTAACAGCGGCCAAAGTGCCTGTTTTGATATCATAATAAATACCGTGGCGTTTATCAATTGCCGCGGCATCCTGATCGTCGGCGCGTGCAGTCAGTTCAGCGCAGCCGCAGACCCTGCAGGTAATTTTACCATCGTGGTCATGGGGTTTGATAGCATCAATATAAATATTATTGGGATGGTTATTGTCCGTTTTGCACAGTCTGCGTCCCATGATGCGTTTTTTGGCTATTTCACGATCCAGATCAATTTCAATGACATAATCAAGTTTGATTTTTTCTTTTTCCAGTGCTGTCCAAAGGGCTTCGGCCTGAGTCAGGTTACGGGGAAATCCGTCCAACAGCCAGCCTTTTTTGCAATCATCTTCTTTAAGGCGGTCAAGAATCATAGGAATCGTAATATCATCAGGTACAAGTTCGCCGCGATCGATAAAAGCTTTTGCCTTCTCTCCCAATGGAGTTTTTTTGGAAATATTCTGCCGGAAAATAACGCCTGTTTCAATATGGGGTACGCCATACTTCTTTTGCACTACGGCACCTTGAGTTCCTTTGCCACTGCCGTTGGGGCCAAAAATTAAAATGTTCACTTTGAGACTCCTTTCATGAAAGATATTAAAGTTGACGTCTTATAATGTATTATATATTTTTTCGCAATAATAAAAGAATGAACAGGGATTACTTTTAAAATCAAAGACTGGTTCAATCACAATGATTGAACCAGCAGGATATTTTTCTTTTCCAATCCTCTAATCATCTAAACCGTCTAATGTTCTTCTTTTTCCCTTTCACCCTTCACTTTTTACTTAAGTACTTTTAATAAATAAGGTGTCATTTACCCCGCGTCGCTGCGCTCCTGGGGTAGTTCGACTTGCCAATATTACGGCACTGCGTTTGTAATATTGGAGTCTCACTTAATGACAGCAACCTGAAGAACAACCTGATGAGCACGAGGTTGATGAACATGATGAACAATTTGACTTTCCACCGGCAAATACCGACATAACCTTTTGAGGTTTTTTTGCTCCGCATTCCGGACAAGAAAGTTTTTTTTCTTCCAATGATGAAAAGATCAAGCTTTCAAAGATATTTTTACACTTTTTGCATCTAAATTCGTAAATAGGCATTGTATGTTATCCTTTTAAGGCTTTAATTTCCTGATCGATTTCTTATACTCGTCAGAATTTAGTTCTTTAATTGCCTGATTAATTGCGCCAGTTCGTTCTGAACCCTGCGGAAAATAAGTAAGTGCTTCTTCAAAATGAAATAAAGCACTTTCCTTCTTTTTCGCTTTTTTAAAATACAAGCCGAAATAATAATGGGATTCGCCTTGATTATTTAGTTTACCATAGGTCATGGCAATGAAATAATTAATGTCTCCATCATCGAGCACTTTATCTTTCAGTTTCAGGTAGCAATCAAGGGCATTTTGATAGTTACCTAAAGCAAAATAGGCTTTACCTAGAGCCAAAGTAACTTCATCGTTGTTGGCATTTAAATTTGCAGCCCGTAGAAGATAGTCTTGCGCAAGATCAGCTTTCCCCATTTTAAGATAAATTAAACCAATATTTTTTAAAACATCTTCATCCTGTGGAGATAAAATAAGCGCTTTTTGATAATGATTGAGGGCGGAATTTGTTTGTCCGAGTTGATCTTCAGATAATGCAAGAGTATAGAGCAAATCAACGTTATCAGGATCTTTTTTTAAAGACTCTTCGAGTTGTTTGTACTTTGCATTCAGATCATCTGTGTCTAATGAAATCAGAGCCTGCATCCTGCTGAGATTACCAATAATGTTTTTTAGTCCTTTCTGGTGATATTGCGTTAAAATCAGGCTACCCAAATAAAAAATACGATCATCGGTGCCCGGATGTGTTTGTAGATAAGAAGGTATGGTTTTAGAGAGAAATTCATACTGTTTCATTATCTTGAGAAAGTCAACCATAGCTGCGGGATAATAGCCGGCGCTGACGAGATAACTTAAACCTAATCGGTCTGCTTCTTCTTCATGTTCACGCATAAATTTTAGCGTTAGGCTGCTGGAACCGGCGACAGAAAAGGCGGCAATAGCTGCGGTAGCCTCACCACCTCCTCCGAGGAAAGCTCCGGCTATAATTGCGGCCAGCGTGGCAATATTTAATTTTTGTGATTTTTCAATAAGACTGGCAACATGATGAGAATTGGCATGGCCAAGTTCATGAGCAATAACCCCAGCTAACTCACCTTCGTTTTCTACAACATTAATTAAGCCTTTATTGACATATACATAACCACCAGGCGTATTAAAAGCATTGATTAAGTTACTATTCACAATATAAAAATGAAACTCAAACGGTGCTTTTTTACTTTGCGCGAGAATTAAATTGCCGATTTGATTTATATAGTCATTAAGCTTCTTATTTTGCAGAAGAAGGTGATTTTTTTCCATTTGATCGTAAAATTCTTTGCCCAGTTTTTTTTCATCATCGATAGTGAATTCGGCAAGACAAATGCTTGTTCGAAACAACAAGATAAAAAAAACAACGGCAAAAGAAATATATTGATTTTGAGTAAATTTACACATAAGCATTTTCTAAATTAATTACGATAGTATTATAATACTACCTTCTTTATAATTTAAAGACAAGTTTTCCTTTTTTAGAGTCAACTTAAAAATATTAACGAGGATTATCAGGTATGGAGAAAAAATTTATTATAACTATTGATGGACCGGCGGGCGTCGGCAAAAGTACGGTAAGCAAAACTTTGGCAAAGAAGCTGAATTATATTTATCTGGATACAGGTGCTCTTTATCGGGCACTGGCTTATAAAACACTAAAACTTAAAATATCTTTAGACGACGTTTCCGCTATAGCTAATCTGTGTTCCAGCACCACCGTACTTCTGAAAAATATTGACTGCCAAATGAAAGTATCTGTTGATGGGGAAGATGTCGAGGAAAAAATTCGTACAGAAGAAGTAGGCCTGGCTGCTTCTAAAATATCTACTTTTGCCGTAGTGCGAGAAAGATTACTTAATTTACAGAGAGAGGCAGGAGCTCAAGGCGGTATAGTTGCGGAAGGCAGAGATATGGGTTCGGTAGTTTTTCCGCATGCGGATTATAAATTTTTTCTTGATGCCAAATTAGAAGAACGAATAAAAAGAAGGTACGAAGAACTTTTGGACAAAGGTGCTTCAGTTGAATATAAAACAATTCAAAAAGATATGTTCACTAGGGATAAACAGGATAAGCAGCGTGAAATTGCGCCCCTGAAAGCGCCTGATGGTGCAATAATAATTGATTCGGATAATTTATCTGCGGTGGAAGTCGTAGACAAAATTATCTTTTATATTTCGGTAAAATAAATTGAAAATGAACCATAAATACATATATATTTGATTTATGTTGATATTTAATTTTCAGTGTGTTAAATTTTAAAAAATATAGAGCTTTGTAAAACTCAGGGGGTATTAGTTAAATGGTTAACAACAACAACTTAAACTTAACAAAAAAAAAGGAATTTGACGCGGACTCTTCAACAAAAAATCAATCATCTCCATCCAAAGAAGACGGCATGGATTTTAAAGAACTTTTCGAACAAAGCCTTAACCAACTGCAATATGGTGATATCGCCAGAGGTAAAGTTGTACAGATCAAAGACGATAGGGTAATGGTTGATGTTGGTTGGAAAACTGAAGGTTATATTCCCGCCGGAGAAATAAAAGACGCTCGAGGAAATATCAATATTTCCGTTGGCGATGAAATAGATGTATTTATTGATAAAAGAGATTCAGAAGGCACCTTGGTGTTATCAAAAGATAAAGCATCCAAATTCAAAATTTGGGATGACATTAAGAACGCTTGCGAAAATAATATTCTGATCGAAGGTGTTGTTGTCGAAAAAGTTAAAGGAGGCCTTTCCGTTGATATCGGTATTATCGCCTTCCTCCCCGGTTCTCAGGTAGATATTCGTCCAATTAAAGATTTAGACAAATTCGTTGGCCAAACCTTGGATTTCAACGTGTTAAAATATGACCGGAAGCGTAACAATGTAGTTTTGTCGCGCCGTTCGATTGTGTCTTCAGAAAGAGAAGCGGAAAAGAAAGATATTTTAAAATCTATTCAGGAAGGTAACATTGTTGAAGGTGTGATTAAGAATATCACTGATTACGGTATATTTATTGATTTGGGAGGCATTGATGGGCTGCTTCATGTAACGGATATTTCTTGGGGCAGAATTGCTAAGCCTGCGGAAAATTTCCATAAGGGTGAAAAGATTAAAACCAAAGTTCTTTCCTTTGACAGTGAAAAAGAGAGGGTTTCTTTAGGTCTCAAACAGTTAATGGATAATCCATGGGAGAAAATCATAGAAAAATATCCAGTCGGTTCGATTGTTGAAGGCAAGGTTGTAAATTTGACTGACTACGGTGTTTTTGTGGAATTGGAGTCTGGAGTCGAAGGACTGGTTCATATATCAGAAATGTACTGGACAAGAGAAATTAAACATCCATCAAAAGTATTGAATATAGATGAAATAATCAAAGTTATTGTTTTGGAAGTAAATCCGGAAACAAAGCGAATTTCTTTAAGTTTAAAACAAACAACGCCAAATCCCTGGGAGAAGTTAAAAGAAAAATATCCCGTCGGAACTGTTGTTAAGGGCGTTGTTAGAAATATTACTAATTTCGGAGTTTTTGTAGGAATTGAAGAAAAGATTGACGGATTAATCCATGTATCTGATATTTCATGGAAGCATAGGGTAACTCATCCCTCTGAATATTTTAAAAAAGGGCAGGAAGTTGAGGCAGTAGTGTTAAATGTGGATGTAGAAAACGAAAAATTTTCTCTGGGTATAAAACAAATTGAAAAAAATCCGTGGGATGATTTATCGCAAAAATATGTGCCGGGTAGTGTTGTAACGGGTAAAATAACAAACTTTACAGATTTTGGAATTTTTATGGAAATTGAAGAAGGTATCGAAGGACTTGTCCATATTTCAGAAATAAGCCAAAAGCGCGTAAAGACTTCTTCAGAGCTTTATTCTATAGGAGACACTGTATCGGCCGTAGTCAAGAGTATTGACCCTAAATCCAAGAAAATTAGATTAAGCATAAAGGAACTGGAAGCTCCGGCGCCAACCCCAACCCCAACCCCAACATCCAATCAATATATTAACAATACGGAAAATATAGGATCTACTCTTAGTCAGGCGTTGGCAGAAATAAAAATTAATAATCCGCAAAAAGGTGAATAAAAAATGAGAAAACATCCCGTAATTTTTGGAATGTTCATACTTCTGGTTCTGGGGATTTCGTTTTACTTTTTTTCTATAAAGCTGGTTTGCATTCCGGTAAAAATAAAGGTTTTTCTTTAA
>CAVQCU010000147.1:0-6760 GCA_963710995.1 uncultured delta proteobacterium | reverse complement strand
CCTTATCGGAATTTGTGCTTGATCCTTTTCAAAGGCATTTCTTACCGACCGGAAGCTTTGCTGCTGGCTGGAAACTTGGCCGCAAAGTATGGTTCGAAGCCAGGCCATACCTAGAACCTAGAAGGAACCATTTATCCGGCAACTGGGATTTTGTTTTGTGCGGCATTTATCATGGTCGCGATAAAACCGTAGATGAAACCCAGTTCTTCTTTCACTGGGCCTATCTCGATGAAACCACGGGAAATGGTCTCTTTGTGTCGTGCAGGAAGTCGGTTTTTATATGATCGGAAAGTCCGACAAACTGCAGATCGCTGCCGATAGGGCCCATCGCAATCGATAAAGTTTTCAAAAATTCTCTTGCCGAAACATTGACCGGAAACGGAGAAAGGTTTTCAATCTCTCGGTTTTATCGCCCATGAGTGAAGCCATCGTCACTACGGCCATTCAGATGGTCTCCTTTGTGGGTGTATGGATCATTATTATCTGCTGTTGTCGCCAATACCATGGCCATATCCACGCGCGGAACGTACAGGCGATTACGCGATCATGAAAACATGGGCTTTCGGCGCTAAGTAAATGCCCCATCTTGATTTTCGGTGAATCCCTGGTCATCACCCTGACCGGATCTCCGATCGGAATACTCCTCACTTTTCCCGCGGCAAAGGTCTTCGGCTAGTCACTTGGCGACTTTTTTCCTGTCTTTGTCTCCGAAAAAACACTTTATTACGACCTTTTGGCCGCTTTGATTGCTTTTCTTGCCGCGATCATTCCCACCCGTCACGCCATCCGCATTCGTATTGCCGACGGGTCCGAGGAGGTATCGGCTGATGGCAGCGCCCATATCCTATAGTTTCAACAACCTCTGGCAACGCAGACTGACCTCTATTTTAACTGTCTCCGGTATGGCGCTGGTCTTGTCTTTGTCTTTGCCCGCGGTGCTGATCTTCCCGGTAGGGCTGGAAAAGACACTGGTCGAAACCGGTTCTTCCGACAATGTTGTCATAGTGCGTAAAGGTTCGACATCCGGAAGTCATGAGCGGCACATCGGAACGCAATTCCGCTTCAATTGTGTCCCCCCCCAGGTGGCGATAGACGCAGAGGGATTACGGCTTGTAGCCAAAGAATCGGTTGTTCTCATTGCCCTTAAAAATGCTGTGCCGAGAAAACAGCCAGTCATTCCAATGTCGTCGTGCGGGGTGTGCAGCTTCAATCCCTTCCGTTGCTTCACAGGTAACATGTTGCTGCTGTATGTTTCGCTTGGGATTATTGGAGGTGATTGTCGGTAGCAGCATCGCCCATAGTTTTCAGGGAGTCGGTCTGCAAGGCACTCTCAACTGGGGCATGCGCGCCTGGACCGTCGTGGGGGTTTTTGACGCGGGCAATACTGGTTTGAGTTCCGAAATTCGGGAGATGTGGATCAGGTCATGCAGGCGGTCCGGCGGTCCGTTTGTTTTTGCTGATTTTCAAGCTCTCAAAATCCGGATGATTTTTCCGCGGCCAAAACGCCCTCTCTGAGACCGCGGCTCACACTGGAAGCCAAGTGGGAAACAAGATACTATCTTGATCTCTTCCCCCTCATGGCCAAGTTTCTACGTATCTTGGGAATGTCGCTGACCATTATCTTTTCCATCGGCGCGATCATCGGGGCTATGATTACCATGTATTCGGCCGTCGCCAATCGCACGGCGGCAAATTCAGCACCTTGTGGTTTTGAGGTTTCCGCCGGCGCAGCATCTGATAGCGTTCTTAGTTGAATCTTTATTGTTGGGCTTCATCGGCGGCTGTGTAGGTATTATTTTTTGTCCTCCTCCATGCAGTTTATTACTATCTCTACAGTGAATTTTCAAACTTTTTGCAACCTGCGTTTAAATTTACTCTGATGCTGCAAAATTTTTTGGAATCGATGTTCTTCGCCCGTATCATGGGCTCGAGACTGCGTGTCACGGCGTTGCGTGCCTCGCGGCTGAAGATAGTCGATGCCCTGCGGGCAGTGTAGATCAATTCTCTTGCATTGGCTAATTTTGTTGACAAAGTCTGTCAGGCGCATGCCGCATAGCCTCCTCTTTGTCGCCTCCTCCCCTAGCAAGCGAAGTGGTATAAGAAAATATTACGATGTCTGATACGTTATTCTATCTCAAGCACAAAGACTTTGTTCAAATTTAGAATCCAGTCAACGTATATTGCGAGTATATTTAAGTACATGGTTATTATTACATAGGAGACAAAATGTTAATAGTAGTCCAAAGGCTGCACAACACTTGTATTATAAAAGGCTTTATATGAACACAGCTACTGCTACCGACAAAGATAAACAAATGGCGCAACGCTGCCTCACGTGCCGGGTATGTTCGCACGCGAGAAAACAGCATGGGATCGCTTATTGGTTTGTCAAGAATATCGAGAATGGCGTATGCCCATACTGCGCGGCATATAGAGTCAGATCTTGAAATATCAGTTTCCCCTCTATCAAGCCTGATGGGCCTTTTTCCCATAGACCATCTCATATGCCGCGCAGTATGGGCATACGCCATTCTCGATATTCTTGACAAACCAATAAGCGATCCCATGCTGTTTCTCGCGTGCGAACATACCGGGCACGTGAGGCAGCGTTGCGCCATTTGTTTATCTTTGTCGGTAGCAGTAGCTGTGTTCATATAAAGCCTTTTATAATACAAGTGTTGTGCAGCCTTGGACTACTATTAACATTTTGTCTCCTATGTAATAATAACCATGTACTTAAATATACTCGCAATATACGTTAACTGCAATTCGTTTTTTGAACAAAGTCTTTGTGCTTGAGATAGAATAACGTATCAGACATCGTAATATTTTCTTATACCACTTCGCTTGCTAGGATAACGAGGCGACAAAGAGGAGGCTCTCCGGCATGCGCCTGACAGACTTTGTCAACAAAATTAGCCAATGCAAGAGAATTGATATTACACTGCCCGCAGGGCATCGACTATCTTCAGCCGCGAGGCGCGCAACGCCGGTAA
This sequence comes from uncultured delta proteobacterium, assembly GCA_963710995.1. GTDB lineage: Bacteria > Desulfobacterota > Syntrophia > Syntrophales > Smithellaceae > Smithella. The sequence goes on along the minus strand of CAVQCU010000147.1, from coordinate 3,764 downwards.
CACGCCGCCTGTCAATCCCATGATCAGGGCAAAGAACATCGATTCCAAAAAGATTCCGGGCGTCAGAGTAAATTTAAACGCCAGTTCGGAAAAAGTTTGAAAATTCACTGTAGAGATAGTAATAAACTGCATGAAGGAGGCAAAAAATAATCCTACACAGCCGCCGATGAAGCCCAACAATAAAGATTCGACTAAGAACGCTATCAGAATGCTGCGCCGGCGGAAACCTAAAGCCCGCAAGGTGCCGATTTCCGCCGTGCGATTGGCGACGGCCGAATACATGGTAATCATAGCCCCGATGATCGCGCCGATGGAAAAGATAATGGTCAGCGACATTCCCAAGATACGTAGAAACTTGGCCATCATTTCCGATTGATCAAGATAGTATCTTGTTTCCCGCTTGGCTTCCAGTGTGAGCCGCGGGTCTGATTCTAGCGAGGTTTTGGCCGCGGAAAAATCATCCGGATTTTGCAACTTGAAAATCAGCGACGAATAAACGGACCGCCGGACCGCCTGCATGACCTGATCCACATCTCCCCAGATTTCGGAACTAAAACCAGTATTGCCCGCGTCAAAAATTCCCACGACGGTCCAGGCGCGCATGCCCCAGTTGAGAGTGCCTTGCAGACCGACTCCCTGAAAACCTTTGGCGATGCTGTTACCGACAATCACCTCCGATGATCCCACGCGAAACATACGGCCGGCAACTATTTTTACCTGTGGGCGCAAAGGAAGGGATTGAAGCTGCACACCCCGCACGACGACATTGGAATGACTGGCTGTTTTCTCCGCACCGCGTTTTTGCAGGGCAATGAGAACAACCGATTCTTTGGCTACAAGCCGTAATCCCTCTGCGTCTATCGCCACCTGCGGCAGCATTTCCACAATTGAAGCGGAATTGCGTTCGATGCCGCTCATGACTTCGGATGTCGAACCTTTACGCACTATGACAACATTGTCGGAAGAACCGGTTTCGACCAGTGTCTTTTGCAGGCCTGCCGCCATCATCAGCACCGCGGCAAAGACAAAGACAACCAGCGCCATACCGGAGACAGTTAAAATAGAGGTCAGTCTGCGTTTCCAGAGGTTGTTGAAACTATAGGATATGGGCACAGCCATCAGCCGATCCTCCTCAGACCGTCGGCGATACGAATGCGGATGGCGTGACGGGTGGGAATGATCGCGGCAAGAAAAGCAATCAGGAAGGCCGCCAAAAGGTCGTAATAAAGTGTTTTTTCGGAGACGAGAAAGACAGGGAAAAAAGTCGCCAGTGACTGGCCGAAGACCTTTGCCGCGGGAAAAGTCAGGAGTATTCCGATAAGAGATCCGGTCAGGGTGATGACCAGGGATTCACCGAAAATCAAGATGGTTATTTCTTTAGCGCCGAAGCCCAGTGTTTTCATGATCGCATAATCGCCTGTACGTTCGCGCGTGGTCATGGCCATGGTATTGGCGACAACAGCCATAATAATGATGATCACCACAAAGGAGACCATCTGAATGGCCGTGACGATGGCTTCACTCATGGCGATAAAACCGAGATTGAAAGCCTTCTCCGTTTCCGTCAATGTTTCGGCAAGAGAATTTTTGAAAACTTTATCGATTGCGATGGCCGTATCGGCAGCAATATCCGGTCTGGCAACTCCGATCATATAAAAACCGACTTGCCCGGAGCGCCGCGGAGTTGTCATTTTCATGGTTTCATCGAGATAGGCCCAGTGAAAGAAGAACTGGGTTTCATCTACGGTTTTATCGCGACCGTGATAAATGCCGCACAAAACAAAATCCCAGTTGCCCGGATAAATGGTTCCTTTTAGGGTTACGGTATCGCCTGGCTTCCAACCATACTTTGCGGCCAGTTTCCGGCCCGCCACGAAACCCTTCCGGTCGGTAAGAAATGCCTTTTTCTGCAAAGGATCAAGCACAAATTCCGGATAGAGTTCAAAATATGTCCGGGGTTCAACGCAGAAATTCGCGAAGAAATTTTTCTCGTCAATATAGATGCCGCCAAACCAGTTGCCGTAGGAGACGATCTTCACTCCTTCCACCTGCCGGATTTTTTCCTGATAGGAAATGGGCAACGGGAAAATAATGAAATGGCGTTGCGGGTAACCAGACGCGTGGTTGAAGCTGCCTCCACTCCAGAATACCATGAATTGATTACTGTACGCAGAAGCCCGAAAGCTAGAATAGCCACGGCAATGCCCAGGATGGTGAGGCCGCTGCGCAGCTTATTGTGAAAGGCGTTCCTAAAGAGGATTTTTAGAAGCATCATTGTTCAGATATCCTTTATCCAGATGCCGTAAAACCTTTGCCCGCTCGGCCGCCCGCGGATCATGCGTGACCATAATGATTGTTTTGCCCATATCCGCATTAAGTCTTTCCATCATCGACAGAATCTCTTCGGCGGAAACACGGTCGAGATCGCCTGTCGGTTCATCGGCAACCAGGATGGTCGGGTCGGTGACGATGGCGCGGGCGATAGCCACGCGTTGTTGTTCGCCGCCGGACATCTCACCAGGATAATGATCCATCCGATTGTCGAGGCCAACCATGGAAAGCACCATTTCAGCATGCTGCAGCCTCTCTCTTTTCGATAAATTGGTCAGATGCAGCGGCAGCTCCACATTCTCAATTGCTTTGAGAACGGGAATAAGATTGTAGAACTGGAAGATGAAACCGACGGAGTTGGCACGCCAGGTCGCAAGCTCCGTCTCCGTTAGAGTCGTAATATCGATATCTCCCACGCGGATCAATCCTTGGTCGGCTTTATCGATTCCGGCAATGAGATTCAGCAGAGTGGTTTTGCCGGAGCCTGATGGCCCCATCAACGCCAGAAATTCCCCTTCGGCAATATCGAAAGTGATATCGTACAAAACAGGCACGACCAAGTTTTGCCGGTGATAGGATTTATAAAGATTTTTAATTTCAACAATGGTGTTGTTTTGTTTTGCCATAATTGAATGTCATTGATAAAAGTTATTTGGTGGATGCGCTACGCGTCTTTCTATCTCTCCGCAATTTTGATTTTTGTCCCGTTTTTCATTCTTTTAGGTGGATTAATGACAACGCGGTCGCCGGACTTAAGACCGCTTATTATTTCCATCATATCTCCCAGTTTAACGCCTGTCTGCACTGATGTTTCCCGAACATAGTTTCCCTCAAGTACAAAAACATGGGTTTGATCAGTTTTGCCGACTAAAGCCGAGCCGTTTACGGCTAGACGCGGCTTGCGTTCCTCCGGCTTGAGATTACGGGAAAGAAAAGAAACTTTGGCGCTCATATCCGGCAGCATACAGGGGTCTTTGTCCAGAAAGCGCACCTTAACCAAAACAGTGGCTTTGGTGCGGTCGACTGTGGGCACAATAGTGTAAACCTCGCCACGAAAACGAATTGCCGGCAGAGCGTCAAGCTGGATATCGCAGGCTTGTCCTACGCGAATACCGACGATATTTGTTTCCGAAACATCAACTTCCACCTGCAGTGATCTCATATCGGCTATTGTGACGACAGCGGCTTTGGCGGTGGCCACTGCGGCAAACGGAGTCACAATATCGCCGGTATCGGCGTTTTTGGTCAAAACCACGGCGTCAAAGGGAGCCCTGATCAAGGTATAATCAAGACCGGCTTTAGCGCCCTCGAGAGCGGCTTTGAGCGCCAGCACATTAGCTTCGGCCACTTTTACTCCTTCTTCGGAGCGTTTATAGCGGGTATTAATCGCGTCCCAATCAGATTGGGAAACAGAACCGTCGGCCACAAGGCCC
>CAVQCU010000146.1:0-11714 GCA_963710995.1 uncultured delta proteobacterium | reverse complement strand
ATTGCTACAAACATCAGTTCATCACCACACATTTTGTTTCCAATTTTCTTGACATACAAGACCGGACTTCCTATACTTCACCCATGCAGGAGCAATTGTCTTATCAAACAGCACTTGTCACGAATTTAACGATAGTTTCAATCAGTTGCGGAATGACGGGATTCAAACTATTTTTGTGCATGATAAAGGTCTAATCTCATCAGGAGGTTTTTATGAAGTGGACAGGTATTTATCTTATTGGTTATGTTATCTTGGTTGCCGGCCTTGTCGCCGCGCTCTGGAAAATGGGTATTCTGGCCAGTATCGGCGTGGCATGGACATTGATCGGGGTAGTGATCGCAATCGGCATTGGCATCATGCTCGCAGTCTCCAGTAGCGGCCGCAAAGACAATATCGAAATCAACCGGAAGTGAGCGATGCCCGGGTAGTAAGGTCGGCCAGCTGTCCCATCAGTGACAAGAAATTCAGAGAGCTTCGGGAGAAACGGAAGAGCCAGTTGCAGATAAGAAAGAAGACTCAGAGAGCCATGAGAAAATAAAAAATCTGCAGGTCGGAGAGGTTTTTACCGGAATCTTCCATAGCCACAATCAGAACGCGCGGCGTGGCGCAGGCAGTCCCAACAGAAACGTTTTCTTCTGGCGTGATAATCGATACAGCCTTTTCAGCAGACACCAATTTTCTTTTGATACTTTCCGGCAGGTTCATTGGTCAGTCTCCTTTATATAAAAGATCCCAAAACTCAAATCAACGCCAACTCCTTCTCATACTTCTCCACCCAGCCATCGGCGCCGCATTCTGCACAAAATTTTCGGACATCACGATTTTCTGCTCTACATTTTGGACATCTCATGGTTTACAATCCCCTTGAAAAAGAGAAGTAAATAAATTACATCTTACTTCCTGTAATCCTCAGATTTTCAGCCTTGATATTTATGCAACCTTTCAAATGGAAAGAAATAAAAATGGCTGGACTCTAATTTAACATGTGGTACAAGTATAGAGGGACAGGTCAGGTCACCTATGCAAAAGAACATTTAACAAAAAGGATATAATCAATGGGCAAAAAAGAAGACTTGTCCCACATCTATCAGAATCCAGTCGAGTTGTTACAGAAACTGATCAGGTTTGATACTACCAATCCACCCGGCAATGAGTCTGATTGCATTGCCTTTGTCAACCACCTCCTGACCCAGACTGGAATAGCTACCAAGATACTTGCAAAATCACAGGATCGCCCCAACCTCATTGCTCGATTCCCCGGCCATGGAACCGCCGCCCCATTACTGCTCTATGGCCACATAGATGTCGTGACGACTAAAAATCAACAATGGCGCCATAGGTCACCTATGCAAAAGAACATTTAACAAAAAGGATATAATCAATGGGCAAAAAAGAAGACTTGTCCCACATCTATCAGAATCCAGTTGAGTTGTTACAGAAACTGATCAGGTTTCATACTACCAATCCACCCGGCAATGAGTCTGATTGCATTGCCTTTGTCAACCACCTCCTGACCCAGGCTGGAATAGCTACCAAGATACTTGCAAAATCACAGGATCGCCCCAACCTCATTGCTCGATTCCCCGGACAGGGAACCGCCGCCCCATTACTTCTCTATGGCCACATAGATGTCGTGACGACTGAAAATCAACAATGGCGCCATCCACCTTTTGCAGGCAAGTTGGTGGACGAGTTTATAGATGGGCGTGGTGCACTGGATATGAAGGGTGGTGTGACCATGATGTTGGCTGCTCTCTTGCGGGCAAAGGCTGAAAATCTAAGGCCGCCAGGTGACATTATTTTGGCCATAGTGTGCGATGAAGAAGCCTTCGGTGACTATGGGGCGAAATTTCTCGTTGAAAACCATCCTGAAGAGTTCGATGGCATCCGTTATGCAATCGGTGAATTTGGCGGATTCACCGTGTTTGTCGGCAATCGCCGTTTCTACCCTATTCAGATCTCCGAAAAGCAACTCTGTTGTCTCAAAGCAACCTTTCGCGGTTCAGGCGGGCATGGGTCTCAGTCTGTTCGCGGTGGGGCCATGGCTAAGCTGTCTCAGTTTTTGCAAAAGTTAGACAAGCACAGGTTGCCGGTGCACGTCACACCGCCTGCACGTCTCATGATTAGCGCAATTGCCTCGTCGCTTGGTGGGATAAGTTACCTGATACTCAACCAACTCCTCAATCCTCGGCTGACTGATTGCATGCTCAACTTATTGGGTGAAAGCGGTAATCTTTTTCATCCATTGTTGCATAATACGGTAAGCCCGACCATTTTACATGCAAGCAACAAAATCAACGTCATTCCAAGCGAAGTTTCCGTAGAAATGGATTGTCGTCTGTTGCCCGGTTTCCAGCCGGATGACTTAATTGGAGAACTACTCAAAATAGTTGCAGATACTCTTGATATCGACGTGATTCGATTCGATCCCGGTCCAGGACCGTCCATACCAGACATGGGGTTATTCGACACACTTGCAGGCATTTTGAAAGAGGCTGACCCAGATGGCACTCCTGTCCCCATGCTTTTGAGTGCCGTCACCGATGGGCGGTTCTTTTCCCGACTCGGTATTCAGACCTATGGCTATTTGCCTATGCTATTACCAAAAAGCTTCAATTTCATTCAAACGATTCACGCGGCTGACGAGCGGATTCCAATAAACGCAGTTGAATTTGGTACAAATGCGATCTACCAAGTATTACAGCGTTTCGGAGGATAAACCCTTTGCGGGAAGAACATATAGTAACGTTATTTATTATACAATTACTTCCTGTTATCCTTATTTTTAAAATTTTTAATTTTATGCTAGATTACAAACAGTAATCGTTAAACAATCTTTCTTTATTAAAAGTGATACACGGTAGGCTGAATGAAATGGAGATAATATGTCAAAAGATGAACGCAGGATAAATAAAAGGTTAGATACTAAATTTGAAATTTCATATGTACATAAAAATGATTATCTCATATCTTTTACAAAAAATATTTCGGCAGAAGGCATGTTTGTTTATACAGAAAGACCGCCGGCAGTAGGGTCAACAATAAAATTTATTTTTTCCATAGGCAATTTTAAAAAAATAGAAATTAATGCAAAAGTTATGTGGATTAACAAAGGCGCTTTGTCAAAAGATCATGGAATGGGTGTAAAATTCCTTAATATGCCTGCAAGAGACAAAGAAGCAATCCTGAAAGAAATTAATATAGTTGCGGTTCTATAGAAATATTACATTTAGACCACGAGGGAATCAGACTTTTATTTCTTACTTCCTCTAAGTGTCAAAATCAAGTTTCAGTAGTATATTGAAGATTACAAATAGAAATGATCAATATTTGCCTGACAGTTTAGCCAATTTGAGACGGTAATTTCCCTCTTGACAACTCATTATCTAAGGAGTATTTAAATCACCAATCATTTCCTTGTTAACTAATCAACATAAGCATCAACATTGTGGAATCCGACATGAAAGATTATTGAAACCCCGTTTGTGAAAAGAGGAGGGATTTTTTGTTTAGATTATCCTAAATTTATTGCTACTAACAAGTAATTCATTAAAGGAGGCTATCCATGAAAAGTTTCATAGACAAAACCATCAAACCTTTTTTAGTCATTGCCGGACTGGGCACTTGCGCAGCAGGTCTTTATGCATTTTTACCCAGATTTTCCGTAGAGACCGTTGCAAAATTGCCGTTTGTCGAAGATTATACCATCTTCGTCCAGCATTGGGGTATGATGGTGTTATTGATGGGCATCTTCATGATTATATCTGCGTTCAAAGTTTCATGGCGTATGCCTATCCTGATTTACAGCGGCATTGAAAAAACTTTTATGGTTTACCTTTATTTCTTCAACATCAACCATTCATTCTCCGCAGGTTTCCAAGGTGCCACTATTATGGATGCAATTATTGTCATATACTTGTTATTATATTTTTGGAAGGGCGACCGCTAAACTTTTTATACTCATGGTTCTTACCATGTAAGAGGAAGGCAGTGCTAGAAATGGCTCTGCCTTTTTTATTGATTCTTTCAAGTTGTAATCCACAACACTAAAACTTTTCAAAGTCATTTGTAGGTGAAAGAAATAACTGAGATAAGACTTAATTGGACAATGTCTGTCAAGTTAAGTATAGGTCGGGACATATCACTACTATCATTTAAGAAAAAAGCCCAGGCAAATACGCGGAAAGGTATTTTGTTTTCTTATTCGTGTTTCTCCGTCATGAATTGACGTTTCGCTAAGTTGCCGATTATCTTATCGTGGATAAGCCGGGAAGCCATGTTGTTGCCCACTACTCCGACGAATACGGAAACAGAGGTTAAATTCTTATCCACATATTCTACTTTTATGGTTACTTTTTCATCTTGAATGACGGCCTTGATAATTCCCGAGGAAATTTTACGTTCTTTTTGAATATCTGTAGCCTTTAATTCAGTTACTGATTTTTCACAGGCCTTCCAGACTAAATCAATGTCGGCTTTGTAGTTGCTGGTAAGATCACCATCCTGATAAACAAAACGTCCGGAACTTATACCGGCAACTTTGCCATTCATATTTATCGCGGCATTGCATCCGGACAGAAGCAGTATAAATATTAAAAATAATAAAGATAAAATTTTATTTGTCATAGAACATCCTTTCTATTGATTTTTTTTGCGCGTAGTTCCATTACCTCGGTTCGGGTCAGAATAGTTTTGATATTATCAACATGCTGGAGGATATTTTCCCGGCCGCCTTCTTCGCGGTCAATGAGAGTGATAACCATCTCGACGCTAAGCCCTTCTTTGCGTGCTTGTTCGATAGCGGTGATGGTGGAACCGCCAGTTGTAATAACATCGTCGATAATAGCGATCTTTTCGCCCGGTCCAACATTACCTTCAATAGCGCTTTTTGTGCCATGATCTTTAACGTCTTTTCGAACAATAAAAGATTTTATCGGTTTGCCTTTTTGATAGGATATGACGGAAAGCGCGTTGGCTATCGGATCAGCCCCCAGAGTGAGTCCACCCGCCGCGGTAATGTCACTATCTTTGAGCATGTTAAAAATAATCGCACCGATAAGATTCATGCCTTCAGGGTCAAGCGTGGTTGGTTTGCAATTGAAGTAATAGTTGCTTTTCCTTCCGGATGCGAGAGTGAAAGGTAGATTTTCGCTATATTTGAAAGATCGCGCGAGAATTATTTCGCCAAGCCTTTCCTTCATTTTATCAATGGTCATTATTCTTCCTCTCCGCTGGATTAAAGTTTTGTTTATGATTGCGAATTATTATGTAGAATAAATTTAATGGGTAATTCTACCCAAACTGTGAATGGGTTGCCTGATTTTTTTGCCGGTTCGAATTTCCATGGTTTTACCGCTTCGATTGCCGATTGATCTAAAATCGCATACCCGGATGATTTCCGGATTTTCATATTTCCTACACGGCCGTCCGGCAAAATTTCAGCGAATACCAAAACAATACCCTCATAACCATGAACACGCGCTATTTCGGGATAAGCTGGCGGTGAGTTTTTTTTATATAAAGGGTAAGCAATTACAGTATTCAAATCAGATGTATCGCCCGCGGTTTGGTTTGCGCTATAGCCGGTTATATTATGAGTCTGTTCTTTAGCACCTTTGCCGGATACATCGTATTTTGCAAATGGAATGGTATTGGTCAATTCCTTTGTTGTTGTCGCTGCTGCAAATATTTGCGCAGTTTCCGGTTTGTAGGCTGGCTTTTCAATATTTGCCGTTTTTTTAGCTTCTTTTTCCACGGCAGGCAATGGTTGCTCAACGCGGCTCTTTTGAATGATAACGCCGTTATTTTTGCTTTTAGTATCCAGAGAGACCCAAACCAAATTTATTCCGTTTAACTTTGGAGCGGAGATTAAGTTGCTGGATAAACCGAACACTAAAAGCGATGCCGCAGCAAAGTGAATCAGCAGGGAGAAGCAAATGGCCGCTGTTATTTTATTTTTTTTCTTTTCCGGTTTTATGAATTTCATTGGGTAAAAATTTTTTATCTTTTAATTAATTTTTCCACCACTCTAACGGCTTCCACGCCGTCTTTAGCAAAAGAAGCGCCGATAGAAGTTGCATAAGCTTCTGTAACCACCGCGCCGCCGATCATAAATGGCTTTTGAATTCCCTTTGCCCGCGCCAGCGTTATCACATCTTTCATATTCACCATCGTTGTGGTCATCAACGCGGAAAGGGCGATTACATCAGAATTTTGCTTTTTTGCGGCTGTGATTATCGTTTCCGCGGCGACGTCTTTACCCAGATCAATAACATGGTAGCCGTAATTTCTCAAAAGCAAGGCGACGATGTTTTTCCCGATGTCGTGAATGTCGCCCTTTACTGTTGCCAGTATTATTTTGCCTTTATTTCCGGCAGTGTCTTTTTTTAAGAGAGGTTCCAGATAACCAAGCGCCTTTTTCATTGTTTCCGCGGCGGCCATAAGCTGCGGCAAAAAGTAAATTTTCTTTTCGTAGAGATCGCCCACGCGGACGATAGAGGGAATCATAACCTTGTCCACTAATTCAGGTGCTAAGCCGCCGGCGGAAAGCGCGGCTTCTATTAAAGATAGAATATTTTCCCGGTCACCCTCCATTATCGCGCTAGAAATTTTTTCCTGTGGCGTAAGAATTTTTGTTGCGGCAGCGCCGGAATTAACATTAGTTTGCGCGGAAAAATGTTCAATAAAACGCAAGGCGTCTTTGTCCTTGGCTAGGAGAACATCTCCCGCTTTTTTCACATTCATCATTTCTGCGCTCGCAGGATTGGCAATCGCCATCGTCAGGCAGCAAAATTGCGCCATCGCCAGAAAGGCCGCGTTAAGCCAGGGGCGTCCGGGCATACCGAAAGATACATTAGAGAGCCCGAGGATAGTTTTGCTTTTAAAGGTCTGCGCGCACCAATAGAGTGTCTTCAATGTTTCCTGAGCGGCATGGGGGTTGGAGGCTACGGCCATAACCAGACAATCCACAATAAAATCATCTTTGGTAAAGCCGAACTTTTTTGCTTCCTGAAAAATATTCTTGACAATGGCCTGGCGCTTTTGGGCTGTATGTGGTAATTCGCCTTCGGTCAGAGGCAGGAGAATAAACATGGCGCCATATTTGGCGGCTAGAGGCAAAAGCTTGGCTATTTTTTCTTTTTCGCCGGAGATGGAATTAATCAGCATTCGGCCCGGATAAATCCGTAACGCGGCTTCAATGGTTTCTATTCGAGAGGAATCTACAACCAGCGGCAGTTTGGTGGCGGTGGTCAAAAGACCGATTACCACTTTAATTGTTTTCACTTCATCGATGCCGGGTTGGCCGACATTTATATCCAGCAGATTTGCGCCTTGCTCTTCCTGCTCCATAGCCATTTGGCGGATGATGGACATCTTCCCTTCCGTGAGTTCCTGTTGGAAGGCTTTTTTACCGGTGGGGTTGATTCTTTCGCCAACCAGAAAAAGAGGCTGATTTTTAGCGAAGTGTAAAAAACCGCGCGCCGAACTCAACGCACTGATTGATTGTCTCACAGGTAATATTGGTTTGATGCCCGCAGTAGACTTTGCAAGTTTCTGAATATGCTCCGGTGTAGTTCCGCAGCAGCCTCCCAGCATATTAGCTCCTGCTTTGGCAAACTTCCGCCCAAAAGAAGCAAACGTTTTCGCGTCCATTTCAAAGATCGTTCTTCCGCCTTCGAGACGGGGAACTCCGGCATTGGGTTTGGCTACCAGCGGTACCGTAGCATAGGGCTTCATGGCCGCGATAAATTCCACCATTTTTTCGGGGCCGGTTGAACAATTACAGCCCACAGCATTTGCGCCAAGGCTCTGCAGAGTAATGAGCGCTGTTACTGGATCGGTGCCGCCCAGCGTATGGCCGTCTTTTTCATACGTCATAGAAACAATGATAAAAATATCTTTAATTTCTTTGACGGCCAGCAGCGCCGCGCGTGCTTCCTGAATGTCGATCATGGTTTCAATTACAATCAGATCGCAGCCGCCGTCAATCAGGCCGCGCACTTGATCTTTAAAAGCATCCACGGCTTCTTCAAAGGCGAGGGGGCCGAATGGTTCGATAAATAAACCGGTCGGGCCGATATCGCCGGCAACCAGAGCTTTTTTGCCAACCGCGAGTTTGGCCAACCGCGCCAGTTCAAAGTTTATTTGATAACAATTTTCCTTGACGCCGTATTGTTTCAGTTTGAAGCGATTGGCGCCGAAAGTGCAGGTATAAACTATTTGCGCACCTGCTTTTTGATAAGATGCATATAAATCCCTGGATAATTTGCGGATTGTCAAGACACCATTTTTCCGGGCAAGCTCCGCCGGGCAATCCTTTTTTTTGCAGTTCCGTGCCGACCGCGCCGTCCAGAATAATAATTTTTTTCGTCCAGAGGCTTTTTATTTTGCCAATTGCAACCACAAGATTTTTCCTGAAATTAAATTGTTATTTAATACCAAGTCGCCTTCTTTAGCTAACTTTTTTGGCTTCGTCATCGGCTTCCTCAACGTATTTTCATATACGCCTGCGGAGCCCCTTCCTTGCCGCCTCGTTATCTTTTGAATGCGACTAGATATTACGGCGCTCTTATATCATCTTTGAAGCAAGAAGTGTGATTTTTTTTGGGGGAAAATAGGTAGAAAACAGGTTCATCCGGTTCTTACATGTTTTATAATTTTAGTAAGGCAATAAATGTCAACAGAATGATCATTTCTTTCACCTACAAGTCAATAATTATTTGGTTTAAAATAATTGAGGATTACCATTTGTAATCATGTTTTTTCTACGGGATTGGTTTTTCCATCTTATTTAAGCTGATAGCCTTTTTCCCGAAATAATTTTAGGCAGGCATCCGCGACAGTATTATCGTAATGGGTTCCTTTATTCTTTTCTATTTCGGCCATTGCCGCATCTATTCCCAAGCCGGGATGATTAGGGCCGGTGGGAGGCCATGGCTTCCACCACGTCGGCCACAGCCATAATGCGGGCCTCTATAAGAATTTCAACCCCTTTCAGATTTCTTGGATAGCCGGATCCGTCCATCCGTTCATGGTGTTGGTAAACGATTTGTGCCAGCGGCCAGGGGGATTCCACATCCTTCAGCATCTCGTATCCACTATAGGAGTGTTCTTTAATCAGATTAAATTCGTTGTCTGTCAGCTTGGTAGACTTGGACAATATCTCTGCTGGTATGGATAATTTCCCGATGTCATGAATAGAACCTGCCATGCGGATTCCATCAATTTTCTCTTTGGGCAACCCCATCTCCGTGGCAATAGCCCTGGCAAGATCCGCTGTTCTGATCTGATGACCGGCTGTATAGGGATCTCTCATCTCTACAGCGGATACCATGACCTGGATGGTCGCGCCGACAGACTTTCTGAGACTGTCAAGGGTCTGTTGAAGTTCTTCCTCTGCCTTCTTGCGCTCGGTGATGTTATTCAAAAAATTCAGAGTAGCGGGTTTTCCCTTCCATTGAATAACAACCGCATTAATTTCACACCATATTACAGTTCCATCTTGGCCAATGACCCTGAAAGAATAAACAGGGGGAACTTCTTCACCTTTTATTCTTTTTATATGATGATCAACGACCATATTAAGATCATCTGGATGGATAAAGTCTGTGAAAGATTTTGATGTTAATATCTCTTTGGAATATCCTATTGTGCCGATAGCAGCATTATTGGCAAAGACCACCTTAACATTCTGTGTAATAATAATTGATTCCTTTGTATTTTCTACGACCAGACGATACTTTTCCTCGCTCTCCTGCAACTCCTTCTCCGCCTGCTTGCGCTCGGTGATGTAACGAATATTACATTGTGCAAATTTTGCCTTGTCAACGAGATATGTATCCGTATAGATATGCTGTCCGGACTTGGTTTTTACCGGAACATCATTGTAACGAAGAATGCCTTCCTTATTCAATTTTTTCATTGTTATTTGGAAATCACCATTGTCGATTATAAGACCGATGTTCTGAAGTTTATTTCCGATGCTCTCTCGTGCGGAATAGCCCAACATTTTCTCGACAGACGGATTAATATGGACTATCTCCCCGTCATTTTTTTCAATAAGCAAAATTCCGTCGTTTGCAGTTTCAAAAAGAAGCCTATACTGCTCTTCGGAGTCACTTAATAATTTTTCCATTTGCTTGCGTTCGGTAATGTCGCGGGCAATTGTGGATGCGCCTAAAATCCTGCCTTCAGCATCGTATACGGCCGAAACGGTAAGGGACACGTAAATGTTTTGTCCATCCTTTCTTTGCCGTACAGTTTCATAGTTCTCAATCCCTTCTCCCAACTTTATCTTGCTAAGAATCTCGCTCATCTCGTCTGGAAGTTCAGGCGGAACAAGGACTGATATTGATTTACCCATAATCTCGCTTTTGGGTGTAGCCGTAGATTTCTTCCGCGCCTTTATTCCAGCTAGTAATGATGCCATCCAAACTCTTACCAATAATCGCATCTTTAGAAGACTCCACTATGGCGGCAAGTAGCACTTTCTCCTCGATCAATCTACGCTCGGTAATATCTTCGATGGTGAGAAGGATGATCTTGGAGTCTATGTCTTTCCGATATATTTGGCGGGCATTGAGCAGCATTATTTTATGACCGACGTTCTGAAAAGTATGTTCAACCTCGAAGCCCTCGAATACTTCTTTTTTAGGAATGATGTTTTCCAGCAGCTCCCGAAGTTTAGGGATGTCCCATTGTCTGTTTCCCAGGTTATAAATAAGTTGTCCCTCGGTCTCTTCAGGTTTTACCTTGAAAAATTCATAGAATGAACGGCTGGCTGTGACCACCCTTAAATCTTTATCCAGAACTATTAAGGGTTCGCGAGCGGTGTCGATGATGCTCTCGGCGTATTCGCGGGCTTCATCTAAAGTAGACTCTTTTTGAAATCAGGGTCTGCTTTGTTTTGGATTGACCTTTCATCGGATTACTCCCCCTGACCTGCCCCAAATCCTTGTACCACATGTTAAGTTAGGATTGAGGCATTTTTTATTTCTCAATTCAGGTACGCCTCTGGCGCTGGAGGACGGTAATTCAAAGAACTGTGCGGCCTGAACGTGTTGTATTCCATGCGCCATTTTTCATTAACGTTTTCGCTTCTTTCAAAGTATAGAATATTTCTCCGTTTAGTAATTCATCTCTGAGCTTGCCGTTGAAACTTTCAATATAGCCGTTTTCCCAAGGACTGCCCGGTTCAATATAAAGGGTCTGAACACCAATGTTTGACAACCATCGACGAACCATCTTTGCCGTTAATTCCGACCCGTTATCCGAGCGAATATACTCCGGCGCTCCATGACGAATGAACATTTCTGTCAGACAATCGAGGACATCATCAGATTTTAAATTCCTTTCCGTAACAATAGCCAAACATTCACGACTGTATTCATCAATAACTGTGAGCATCTTGATTGGTCGACTGTCATGGGTGCGATCGGCAACAAAATCATAAGACCAAACATGGTTACGATGCGTCGGCCAAAGACGAACACAAGAACCATCATTCAACCACAAACGACCACGTTTCGTTTGTCTCTTAGGAACCTTCAGGCCTTCCTCCCGCAGAGGCGTACCTGAATTGAGAAATAAAAAATGCCTGAATCCTAACTTAACATGTGGTACAAGGATTTGGGGCAGGTCGGGGGGAGTAATCCGATGAAAGGTCAATCCAAAACAAAGCAGACCCTGATTCAAAAAGAGTCTACTTTAGATGA
>CAVQCU010000145.1:0-4949 GCA_963710995.1 uncultured delta proteobacterium | reverse complement strand
GCATCGTCAACCTTGCTCCTGGCTGGCCAAGCTTTGATCACTCCAAACGCTCGATCTCGAGAGGACTGGTGCCACGAACCTGGCCCCCTTGGATCGCCTCAATGAACTGCGGGAACTAAACCTTGAGGGCACACCCGTTGCAGACTTGGCCCCGCTGTCGCTCACGGAGCTGCGGGTACTTATTCTGGACGATACGCAGGTCACCGACCTCGCCCCGCTGGCCCGCCTTTCGGGCTTGGAAGCGCTGTATTGCAGTCGTACGCCTGTCGTCGACCTGACTCCGCTGTCTCGTCTACTGAGCCTGCGGGTACTTTTTCTGGAGTATACGCAGGTCACCGACCTCGCCCCGCTGGCCCGCCTTTCGGGCTTGGAAGAGCTGTCTTACAATCGTACGCCTGTCGTCGACCTGACTCCGCTGTCTCGTCTACGGAGCCTGCGGGAACTTTTTTGGGCAATACGCAGGTCAGCGACCTGACGCCACTGGCCGGCCTGCTAGACCTAAGGAATTTTTTTTAGACAGAACAAGTGTCTCCGACCTCACTCCGGTAATTCCGTTAATACAAGCGGGTCTCCCGGTAACGTTAATCAGACATGGAGGCATGACATGTCTCACGGTGACCCTGAAAAGTTTCGGGCATCACAACCAGGTAGTGTTAACGCGGGCGGGGTTGTGCACATGCCTGACGTCAGGGGAAGAGAGACAACACAGGCAAAGCGCACGGGAGTCATTTTCGGTCCCAAGGGCGACACCAGTTCGTTTAGCAATCGCGGCAAGCAGAGTCTCGGCACAATCAACCAACGGCAGGCGGACCGTATCAGCCGACAGCCGTTCATGCCTGCTTCCGGGCCGACCGCTGGTATCATCAGAGGTTCTTCGCAGTCTCGTCCTGTCGGCGAGAGCGTACAGCCCCCCAAGACACCGTCAGTTACTTTTGGCGGTTACAGAGGAAGCAATGAGGCAAGGGCGCAGAGCCTCCGCGGCCAGTCCAGCCGTCAGAGTGGCACGGAAACACGACCATCCGCGCAGTCCCATCCTGCCGGCAAAAGCATGCAGTCCCCCAATACATCATCCACCCCTGCAAGCAGAGGAAGCACTCCTGGCGGCAAGAGTTCATCCGGGGAAAGACGTGGCCGGTAGCAGGCAGGTTTGTGTTAAATAATTTTTGGCAATAGAGAATTAATGGATATGGAAAGGAAGGGAATTATGTGTACAATAGAGCAGAAACCAGTATATCGCCCATCATGGGAGAATGCTTTCATCGCTTTGTTTTTGTTAACCGCAGTGTTTGTTTTTGCATGGATTATACCGGTATCCGGGGCGCCATTGCAGAGTTTCTTTTCCTCTCCCGAAGACGCCTTGAAAAGCCTTACTGATGCCGTCAAGACAAAAGACAAAGCCGCACTCGATCAGATATTTGGGCCCTCCGGAGAAGAACTTCGCTCCGGTGACAGAGTGCAGGATGCCGCGGAATTTGAAGAGCTTGCCAAACATCTGGTTGAAAAAACCATCCTTGTGAAAGACGGCGATTCAAAAGTAATCCTGCACATAGGAAACGAGAACTGGCCCTTTCCTATTCCCATTGTAAAAAAAGATAATCAATGGTTCTTTGACACAAAAGCAGGTAAAGAAGAGATACTGAACCGCCGGATCGGAGAAAACGAACTCACCGCTATACTAGTCAGCCGCGCCTATGTGAAGGCGCAACGCGAGTATGCGATTAAAGACTGGGATGGCGACGGGATACTTGCCTACGCGCAGAAGCTTCGGAGTGATCACGGGAAGAGAAACGGTCTCTTCTGGAGAAACGCGCCGGGAGAAGAGGTAAGTCCGCTGGGTGAGCTCGTGGCACGGGCCTGGCATGAGGGATACAAAAAGGGAAAGACCGCTTTCAGGGAAGAGACAACGGCGCCTTTTCACGGCTACTATTTCAAGATATTGACAAGGCAGGGGAAAAATGCGCCGGGAGGAAAATACAACTATATCATCAACGGTAACATGGTTGGAGGCTTCGCTCTGGCCGCTTTTCCCTCAAACTGGAGAAAATCAGGGGTCATGACCTTTATTGTCAATCAGCAGGGGAAAGTTTATCAGAAGAATCTTGGGCCGGACACAGCAAAAATCGTCAGGGAGATGAGGTCATATAATCCTGATACAACCTGGACGCATGTTAAAGAATGAGAGATGTAGTGGATGAGAGATCGCTTGTTTACAATGCGCGTGTTTTCACTGTCGTCTCTTTTCTAAATCTTCTTTTATTCACAGTCTCATAAATCCGATTTCCCGGGCATAGGAAAACTGACGCTGCCAGGGAATTCCGGGATGTACCTTCTCAAAGATATCCGCCCCTGTAATCTTCAGGGATTCCGCATCCACTTCCGCAGGATGATAGCCGCCAATAAAGCTGTAATCTGGACCGATGACGGGATTCTTTCCCGGCAGGCAATCACATTCTACGGTGATATTAAGCAGGGCGTTGATGACGATGGTCTTTCCCTTAATTTTCTTCCAGACGGCGGCCGCTGTCTCAATAAGCTTTTCCTGAAAAACCGTCATATCCGAATTCCAGAAGATCTGGAGGGCCAATTCCGGACACATGGCAATACACTGGGCGCAGCCAATGCACTTTTTCAGATCATAGCAGGGATAATTGGGTTCAGAGATTGTGGCTGCCTTTGTTGGACAGATATTGGCGCAAAGGCCGCAACGGGTGCATTTCTGTTGATCCAGAACAGGATGATAATCGGCATGCATTCGCTGTTTCTGCGCACGGGAGGCAAATCCCATGGAGATATTCTTGATGGATCCGCCAAACAAAGAAACCATGTGTCCCTTGAAATGGGAAAAGATAACAAAACCTTTCGCCCTATCAAAGACAGATCCTACCTGGACTGTTTCAAAGTGCTTGTAGCCTGCGGGAATGGAAACGACATCTCTCCCATCCATGCCGTCGGCTATAATGACCGGACATCCGAGAAATTCGGCGGTGTAACCGTGATTGGCTGCGGTATTTAGGGAATCCTCTGCAGTGCGCCTGCCGCCGGAATATAGAACCGTTGTATCAAAAACAAAAGGTTTTGCTCCCTGTGCGGTGAGCCAGCCGGCGATTTCTTTTGCATAATCAGGAGGCAGATAGCCTTTATTACCCCGCTCCCCCCAATGGAGCTTGATCCCGACGCTGTCACCGGAAGTAAACGGTGACATGAATTGTCCCAAAAGTTGTCGCAGAGATTCAACATAGGGCTTTTCTTTACCCGCCACCGTTTCAAAGAAAAAATCAGCCATTATAAAACCTCATCCTATCCTTCAGATAAACATCTTCTTCTTTGCAGTTAAGTCCATTCAAGCGGTTCCATTATAAATCTTTTTCCCTCTAATTGCACCAAAGAAAAAGCCGCCTGAATTAAAAATTTATGGGGCGTATTTTTAAAAAATTTAATCTTCATTATGAGAAGCGTCGCTGAAAATAATTATTCTATAAACAAACAATATCAAACTGTTTTATATATAGATATACACAATATCCCTTGACATACAATACAGCGTTTCCTATACTTTCCTACACAAAAAGGTTAATTTTTCTCCCTTACTTATAAAGCATTCATAAGGCACATTCATGAATGATACAAACAAAGGACTGAAGGATGAAAATACTGGAAGGGTGAAAAGTACAAGAATATCCTCGCCTGCAGATATCAAACAGACATCCCGCATCATCTCGGCCCTCAATCTGATCAAGATGAACATCGGAATGTACCCGGGCGGCCATGCCCTTATCGATGAAAGTGTTGAGTTGGCCTACACACTCATCCAGAACTACCTTCAAGGGAGATCGGAGATGATCATTGGTGTCGCCGGTAAAACGCTAATGCTCAATGAAAATATGTTAGACAGAAAAAATAATACCTTCCGGGAATATGTCCATGCCCTCAACGTTTTCCGTGTCATTTCCCTCAGCCTGAAGCGTACCGTAACCAGAAAAGATTTATTCCAATTCAGCAGAATCTTATCTTCCAAACCATCCGATATCCGGGCTATGGGCAAGCTGGAAGATATCCTCGCCCGTTCGTCTGTCAACGGCATCCAGGTAAAGACCATTGATGCCGGCTATTTTCAACTGACGGATGAAAAGAAGACCCCGAAGAAAATGAATGATGAGAATTTCTGGCTGGAATTCATTTCCCGAATAGCATTTCATGCATCGAGAACGGAGTTGAAAAATTCCGATGCTGAGAAGTCGGCCGACTCTGACCTCCCGGAAGCCATCCGGACGCTCAATGATAAAAAGCAGTATTGGCAGAAGGCGGTCGTAAGTTACGAAAACATGATCCAGGATTATTTATACGAAATCCGAACAGGCAGGCAGGTGAGTGCCGAGAAATACGAAGCACTGGCCAAGATTGCCGATCTGATCAAGAATTTTCACCCTGACTTGAAAGAACAACTCCTGGAAGTGGCGGAAAGGCAGTTCTCCCTCCAACCGGAAACGGCGCTCGTCCCGGAGAACCTGAAATGTTTCCCCAAGGAGATGCTCCAGGGGATCATTCATTTAGCAAACGAAAAGAAAAGACAGATTTCCCCCGCCCTCATTATGCTGCTGCAGAAGTTGTCGGCGATCGAGGACGGGGGAAATGTCCATCAACAGGTTGACAGGCAGAAAATGACATCCTCAGAAATGGGAAAACTCCTGCAAAGGGAGGAACACGAAGAATATGTCCCCCAAAAGTACGATCAACTGCTTAAAAAGCTGTCCGGAGCATCTTCGACGGCCGAGGATATCGCAGAAAACGCATTTCCCCTCCCCGTATATCTGAAGACCCTGGATGATGAATACATCGATTTCCGCATCTGCAAATTGGTGCTTGCCTTGATGGAGGAAGAGTCTGATGAAGAGAATTATCTTGCCTATTCAACAAGATTAGCCCTTGTTATCCCGGATCTACTAAATAAG
>CAVQCU010000144.1:0-24192 GCA_963710995.1 uncultured delta proteobacterium | reverse complement strand
GAAAAGCAGAAGCTGATTATTTATATCATTTTGATATTAGCTACCCTTGCCGTTTTCTGGCAGGTGAATCAATATGACTTCGTTAATCTCGATGATCACGTTTATGTGACGGAGAACAGCCATATCAAGTCCGGAATCACATTGGAAGGATTTCGCTGGGCGTTTTTTACAACAGATGCCGACTACTTATGGCACCCCCTGATATGGCTTTCATTCATGTTCGATTATCAGTTCCACGGCCTGAATGCCGGCGGTTATCATGTAACCAACCTTATTCTGCATATAATGAGCGCTCTCCTGCTGTTCTGGCTTTTTAACCGCATGACAGGAGCTATCTGGCGCAGTGCTTTTGTTGCCGCTCTTTTTGCGCTTCATCCGTTTCATGTGGAATCGGTTGCCTGGATATCTGAACGTAAAGATGTCTTAAGCGCGTTTTTCTGGATGTTGACTTTATGCTTTTATGCATATTACACGGAAAAACCGGTTATAAAAAGATACCTGCTTGTTCTTTTCTGCTTTGTCTGCGCTCTTATGAGCAAGCCCATGGTTGTCACTTTGCCTGTAATTATGATTCTTCTGGATTACTGGCCGCTGGGACGTTTTGAATCCAAAGAAAGCAATTGTATTTTATGGCAGTTGAAGGAAAAAACACCTTTTTTCATCTTATCGGCAGTTTTTTCTTTTATCACGATTTATACTCAGTACAATCCATCCGTAAATGATTTTCCATTGAGTTCCCGGATCGCCAATGCATCTGTTTCTTTTGTAATTTATCTGGAGAAAACATTTTGGCCTTATGATCTGGCCGTTTTCTATCCTTTTCCCTATCAAATTTCCCTCTGGCAAGTTTCAGGAGCTACATTTTTGATTCTCGTTATCAGCGCCGCCGTTATGATAGCACTGAGGCGTTTACCGTATTTGTTTGTAGGTTGGTTATGGTTCTCAATAACTCTTTTACCTGTTATCGGGATCATTCAGTCCGGTGACCAGGCCATGGCCGACCGTTACTATTATCTGCCCTCTATCGGCATAGCTGTTATGCTGGCCTGGGGCATCCCGCTTTTGATTAAACGTGAAGATGCTCGTAAAAATATTTTATTTATGGCAGCAACAGCCTTTCTTATAATCTTGGCAGTTTTAACACGGAATCAATGCGGCTACTGGAAAAACAGTAGCGAGCTTTGGAACCATGCTTTGCATGTAACAAAGGATAACTATCTTGCGCATAGTCATTTAGGAATCATACTATGTGAAAAAGGCAAAATAAAGGAATCTTTTTATCATTTCAATGAGGCCATCCGCCTGAAACCGGATTATATTGAAGCCTACAACAATAGGGGGAAGGCTTATAGCAAACTCGGTCAGTATCAACTGGCCATAGAGGATTTCAATAAGGCCATCAGCATGAAAAAATATTCTATCAATGCCTACAATAACAGGGGAGTTATTTACGGCAGACTCGGACAATACCAGCTAGTGTAGTGTCTCATAAATAACTTTAGTTATTATTAAAAATATGCTATAGTGGTTTCATGCCTAGAATAGCGGAAACCATTATTTTAACAGAAAAAGAACAAACCATAATAAACGAATGGGCAAAAAGTAAAACATTGCCTGTTCGGATTGTTCAAAGAGCTCGTATCATTCAGATGGCAGCTCAAAATTACGAAAATATTCAAATTGCATCAAAGCTCGGTATGTCCCATCCTACAGTACAATTGTGGAGAGATCGTTTTTTATCCTTCCGATTGCCGGGACTGGAAAAAGATGCTCCGCGTCCGGGCCGTATACCGAAAGTTAGCCACAAAAAAGTTATGGCTATTGTAAATGCCACATTACACACAACACCTTCCGATGCTACCCACTGGAGTACAAGAACGATGGCAAAGAACCAGGGGGTTGGCCATGCAACCGTTCAAAGAATATGGAAACAGTATAATCTGAAACCGCATCTGATTGAAACTTTCAAGTTAAGCCGCGACAAAAAGTTTCTTGAAAAACTTTACGATGTTGTTGGCCTTTATTTAAATCCACCAGATAAATCCATCGTCTTTTGTGTAGATGAAAAGAGCCAAATACAAGCATTGGAGCGAACTCAACCCTTACTACCTCTACGTCCCGGAATTCCATCAAGGCAAACCCACGATTACCAACGCCACGGAACAACAACATTATTTGCAGCATTGAACATGCTTGATGGCAAAGTCATCGGAGATTGCATGCCTCGTCACAGACATCAGGAATTCATTAGGTTTTTGCAACTTATAGACACAAAAACTCCGCTCGATTTAAGTCTTCATCTCATTGTCGACAACTATGGAACGCATAAACATCCGAAAGTTCAAAAATGGCTAAAACGTCACCCTCGTTTCCATATGCATTTTATCCCAACATCCAGTTCTTGGATCAATATGGTGGAACGATGGTTTGCTGAGATTTCGAGGAAAAGAATCCGTAGAGGGTCTTTCAAAAATGTCAAAGAGCTTATTTCCACCATTAAACAATATATCGAATCTCACAACCAAAACCCAAAGATATTTGTCTGGACTGCTTCGGTGGAGTCGATTATGAATAAAATAAAAATAACTAAAGATCTGTTGGAAACACTACACTAGCGGGCAGCTTTTTGGTGCGTCCGTTTAAGGGATTTGTTATGCGTGCAGTTTTATGCGCAAGCTCGATTAGTGACAGCAGGGCACTATTCACGGCTTCTTCGTTTGGAAAGGCATTAGCCACTTTCGGTTTCAGAACAACAATATTTGAGGACTCACGCACACGTTTCGCATATTTGCCACGTACCAGTCCACCAGGAAAGTCCGACCGTTTGTACTCAGCACGTAATTCGTCTTTATATATTTGACTAACCTTCTTCATAAATTTTTCGCTCTCCTTTGCTCGCTACACGAGCACTTATGATTCGAATAGTCTCACCTTCTTCAGCGAAAGCTACCACTAACAAGCGACCTCGCTCTGAAACTCCGAAGGTAATGTATCTATCTTCAGTGATTGAATGGTCTGGATCAGCGCCTGTTGCGGACATCGGGTCACTTAGGACTGTTGCGGCTTCCTCGAATGTGACTTTGTGCTTTCGTAAATTTGTCCTGGCTTTCTTCAAAGCCCATTCAAATTTCATGCTTTTTATTATACCACGCCTTTGTTAAATATAATAATATATTTTTATGTTTCAACTTATCTTCACGTTCTTTTTCTGGAATTTAATTTGACTTTGGGTAATATTTTAAATTGTTTATTAAAGATTATCCTACGGCTTTCTCAACGAATTTATATCAA
Organism: uncultured delta proteobacterium; assembly: GCA_963710995.1. GTDB lineage: Bacteria > Desulfobacterota > Syntrophia > Syntrophales > Smithellaceae > Smithella. The sequence goes on along the minus strand of CAVQCU010000144.1, from coordinate 20,901 downwards.
TAATAACATCCCCTATGAATCACTAAGCATACGATGTCTGATTATTGTAAATAAATTTTGAAGCAGTTACAGAAACTGGATCCAGGGTTTTTTTGTTCCAAAAGCGGTAAAATAGCGGTAAAATATGACCATGCAAATAAAAAAGGAGTTAATCATTAATGACTAACCCCTTAATTTAATTGGTGCGCCGGCAGAGGACACGTAAATGATGTTCTAGTTGTACAAACCGCGGGATTGATCTATCACTTTTAAAATGGCATCCACAGCCGGTTGCACAAGCGCCTGCACTTTAGACGAAAGGGTTCGTTTAAAATCAAAATCGCTGCCGCGGATAGAAACCATATGCGCTTGAGGTTCGCACTGATACATAGTTTTAAGAAATGCCAAAAGCGCGGAAGGCGTCATGTGATGGGTAAATGAGGAAGAAATATATTGTGCCGAAACCGGCGAGCAGTTGAGATCTTCCATATCGGAACCGACATGCGCATCAACAAAAATTATTCTATTATAGCCCGCGAGTAGTTCCATAATTTCCGGTACAAGCTGGAGTAGAAAGATGGAATCATTTTCACCAGTGAGTTCATCCAGACCGGTATCGCCATCTTCCAGCAGTTTCTGCCCCAGTTGCCGGCGCAACTCGTTTATTATAGCAAAGGCGACACCATCGTCCGCGCGGTATATATTGCCATATCCAATAATAATTGTTTTGGAATTCATTTTATTTTTTAGAAAAAAACAGGCGGGTAAGCATTACACTTATCCGCCTGAATGATTATGTGTTCTCCACTAACGGCTGATGCGATCAAGAACGGTGCCGTCCGCGGCAATCAATGTAACTTCCAGCGGCATTTTGCCTATGGCATGCGTGGAACAAGACAAACAGGGATCATAGCAGCGAATAGCCGCCTCCACTCTGTTTAACATTCCTTCGGTCAGCTTTGTGCCGTCAACATAAGCCTTAGCGACAGCGCCTGCGGCTGTATGCATGGCCCAATTGTTATTGCCGGTGGCCACAATGAGATTAACTCTGGTCAAAACACCGTTTTCATCTGTGCTGTAGTCATGGAAAAGCGTTCCGCGAGGCGCTTCAACAACGCCCACACCCTGACCGGGAACATTCGAAAGCGGCGGATAGTTGCGAACATTAGTTAGACATGATATCCGGATCATCCAGCAACTGGCCGATGCGTTCCACACCATAAAGAGCCTCAATCATCCGCGCGTAATGATAATACAGAGAACCCTCTACAGGCAGGCCGCCATTGATTTGCCTGAACAGCTTGAATTCTTCCTGAGCCAGCGGTGTGCCGATTTTATCAATGACATTCAGTCTGCCCAATGGCCCGACTCGATAGAAGCCCTGGGGAAAGCCCATCTTACGCAGGTAAGGATGTTTCAAAAATGACCACGGCTCGACATGCTCGGCAATAAAAGACAGATAGTGCTCTGGTTTAAACTGAGCCAGAAAATTGCCTTGCGCGCCTTTTACGCGAATTTCACCGTCATACAGCTGAAGTCCACCTTCCGCATCCACCAGCCCCATGTAACTGGAAGGGAAAGAGGCAAAAGTCGCCGCAGTTTCCTGATTGGCTTCGAGCCAGCCTTTAGCAATGCTTATAGCCTCCTGAGCTATTGCGGTCATTGCCTTTAGCTCTGATGCCATGGCTTTATGATCTTCTTTAGTCAACGGAGCATTGACTCCGCCGGGAACAGCAAAATTCGCATGTACGCGTTTACCGCCCAGCCTCTCTATTATCTGCTGACCATAGCGGCGCATGTTAACGGCTTTCAGCGCCAGTTTCGGATTCTCTTTTATTATTCTGAAAACATTGCGCGTTGCTGGGTCAGAATCAAAGCCAAACAGAAGATCAGGCGCCGCCAGATGGAAAAAATGCATACCGTGTGATTGAACTGTCTGTCCCATATGCATCAACTCGCGCAATAGCTTGGCGGTACGCGTAGGCTGCACACGAGAAATCGCATCGCATGCTTTGGACGCCGCCAGATGATGGCTGATCGGGCAGATTCCGCATATGCGCTGCGTAATCTGCGGCATTTCATAATACGGATGCCCTTCGCAGAATTTTTCCAAACCGCGGAATTCGTCAACATGGAAAAAAGTTTGTTCCACCACGCCTTGATCATCCAGATGTATTGTTACACGTCCATGACCTTCGATACGTGTTACAGGCTCAATAGTTATCTTCCGACCCATAAAAGTTCTCCTCTAATCGTATGTAAATAATTCGGGCGGCAAAATTACCGGTGTGCGTCCCGCAAGCAACTCTGTTAATGCATAATAAAATGCATCCGCCCTCGGCGGACAACCCGGAATGAACAAATCAACCTTGACCACTTTATCTACGCCAACAACCATATCCAAAGGCTTTCCCAACTCATCGGAATCCGGAATAACTCCATCAACGGTGCTTTCCGTCTCAATATACGCACGCTTCAAGGCCGCATCGGTACCCACCAGATTGCGCATGGCCGGAACACCGCCGAATGTTGCGCAGTCGCCAACTGCAATGAGGATATCGCAGCGTTCACGCATTTGCTTGGCGACTTCGATATTGTGAGTGTTGCAGATAGCTCCTTCCAGTATACCCACAGTTACGCCTTCTTTAGGCGGATGCTTGAGGTCTGTTATCGGGCTTGATGTAAATTCAACCAATTCCGACAGCGCTACAATACGCTCATCAATATCCAGAAACGACATATGACATCCTGCGCAGCCTGCCAACCAGTCTGTCGCTACCTTGACTTTTGCCATCCAGGTTCTCCTTTCATTTAAGTGACTTCATCACTTCGGCTGAAACTTTATCTATGGACACGGCAATATTCTTGCCCAGTTCTGCTGATAACAATTGCAATGCTTCCCAGTCCGGCTTAGCATCGCCTAACGGTTCCACGGCTTTATTGATATTCTGTATTCTTCCTTCGATATTGGTCAGGCTGCTGTTTTGTTCCGACCAGATTGCCGCAGGCAACACCAGATCCGCCCGTTCTGTAAGAGGCGACAAGTAACTTGCCTGCGCCACGATAAACGCATTTTTAGGAACTCCCTTGAACAAATCAGCGTCTTCGTAATTTTGCTCACCCATCAAGACATATAAAAGTTTGAGGCCGGCCGGATTATAACCGTTATTTAATCCTAACGCCGCCGCGGCTACAGTGTTGACGCCTGATTCAACTATAATGTAGTTTGCTTTATCTTTCAGTTTCTTGAGCTCAGCTACGGCAGTTTTGGTAATCCCGGCGCCGTAGAGAATAAAAGGATTATTGGCTCTCTTGGCAACTTCAATGGCTTTGCTTATATCAGCCATATCGATATTCATGAAGGCAAACGGAGCCAACCCATTTTTCTTATCATCAACCACAATCAGTCTTGCACCTTTGTCTACAGCCCGTTTGATGATGAAGGAAGCAACCGGCTGGTCGTTTAAAGGATCGGACCCGACAACAAGAATAATATCGCTTTTGGCAATATCTTCCAACTTGCTTTGACCTTTGTCGAAAATCCCGGGGGCCACAGTATTGGTCAAGCCGATATTGGAGATTTTCAATTTTTCATTGAATAATTTTTTAATTAAATACAGGGCCTCGTTAGAAGAATAGCTGCCCGCAAGCACGCCTATTTCCGAAGCCTTGACTGTGTTAATCTGTTTTGCCAGAGTCTGGATTGCTTCTTCCCAGCTTATTTCTTTGAGCTTCCCTTTAGTGCGTAGAAGAGGTGCGGTAAGTCTCCGGCGGCTGTCATATAAGGGTTCAAAACGGCCCATTTTGCATAGCAGCCCTTTATTAACCGGAGCATCCCAATCGCCCAGAATACCCAGAACATTTCCGCCGCGCGTTACAACTTCTGTCCCACAGCCGATGCCGCACTGATTGCAGGTGCTTTTTACTTTTTGGGTCAGGCTGTCTTTGCCCATAAAAGCGCTTCTTTTGTAAAACAGAGCTCCCGTTGGACAAACCTGAGTACAAGTGCCGCAGGAAATGCAGGAAGATTCACCAAGCGGAATATTAGCGTCCGCGCGAACCATACTCTCACTTCCGCGCTGCCCTAAGCCCAGAGTGTGATTGGCCACAAGCTCATCGCAGGCACGAATGCATCTTCCGCAAAGAACACACCGGTTGTGTTCCATCAGGTAGTATTTATGTGTGGCATCCAGTGGAAAAGCTTTCGTATAAGTGGAGAATACCCAGTGATCGACACGATAACGGTAGCCGAGATCCTGCAACTCGCAACTGCCGCTCATTTCACAAAATGGACAAAAATGATTTCTTTCCGAAAAGATCATATCCAGAACAAGCTTGCGGGCATCAGTCACCATTTTGGAATCTGTCTGTATTTCCATTCCCTCGGTTACAGGAAATGTACATGAAGTCTGCAAAGCACGTTGCCCTTTTATTTCTACGATACACATTCGGCAAGCTCCAACCGCAGACAGCGCGGGATGGTCACAAAGTGTGGGTATATCAATGCCCGCTTCCCTTGCGGCTTGCAGAACAGTAATTCCCGCCGTTGTGCTGATTTTCTGGCCATTAATAGTAATATTTGCCATAGTCATCTTTTGCCTCGCCTCCTTATCATTAACCATTTTATGCTGTTATCTAATAATGACCGATCCAGTTTATGTTAATCACTTACCACAGTCTAGTATTATGTATGGACATTCCTTTCTTGTCAATAAAAAAAACCAAATGTGTAGGAAGTACATAATAATAGAGATTCATTGACAACTGGTCACTAATATTATAGACATTTCATCCAATCCGTTTAATTAATTATTGTTACGTACTCAGAATACTAAATTTCAGGTTAAAGACAAGACATTGATATTAAATTCTGAAAATGTGATGAAGATATCATAATGATATTTGATAATATAAGCATATCCCAAGCTATCGTCCTTTTTGCAATCTACTCGTTCATGGGGTGGATCATAGAAGCCGTGTACAGGTCCATCTCCGAACGCCAATTTATCAACCCCGGTTTTTTACATGGGCCGTTCATCCCCATCTACGGGTTCGGGGCTGCTTTTATCATCATCCTGGAATTTCTGATCCATCACTGGCCACTGCCAATCAAGCTGATCGTGTACGGCATTATTTTGACCATGATCGAATATTTCACCGGTTTCATATTCGAAAAAGTATTCAAATTAAAATTGTGGGACTATTCGGATAGCAGATTTAATATACAGGGAAAAGTCTCTCTGCTTTTTTCACTGTGCTGGACAGCCTTGGCTCTGATATTCATCACCTTTATCCATCCGGCTGTTTTACGGCATGTGCAGGCGCAAGACGGATCATTTCTACGCGTTATTTCCATTGTACTCCTAATTTATGGCGTGACGGACTTCGTTTTTTCTATCGCCACGATTACCGCTTTCAGGAGAAAGATTTCCTATCTGTATTCTGAATATTTTAATCTGAGTGATACTGAAATCGAGAATATATTTAATTCCTTTAAACGGCTCCGCTCCGCATACCCCAATCTAAGAAGGTATATCGATAACAACATCGACATGGAGATCAAGAGCAGGATTAACACGTTTTTAAAATCTATTCTAAGCAAGATCAGATTGAACATGGAAGGACGAAAACCATTTGAAGATGAATTTTACGATATAACTAAAGATATTTACATGCATGACGAATTCATAAAACTCAACCAGCATCAACATCATAATTCTTCAATTTACGATCACGTGATGGATGTGTCTTATTTCTCATACAGGGCATGCAAGTTTCTGAAACTCGATTACCGATCTGCCGCTCGCGGCGCGCTCCTTCATGATTTTTTCCTGTACGACTGGAGGAATCATGACGTTCCTGACCTTCCTGCGAAAAAATTCCACGGCATCGAACATCCCAAAATTGCCGTCGCCAATGCCAAGAAACATTTTATTTTGAATGATATCGAAGAAGATATCATCAGGAAGCATATGTGGCCCCTCACGCTGGTTCCGCCGAAGTATAAGGAATCATTCATGGTTTCTTTTGCGGATAAATATCTTGCCTCAAAAGAATTTTTCGACAAATTTAAACAGAATAATGGTCGCCGCCGCATAAAGAAAACGCCCAAAACCATTAGGCCGCGGAAAAAACGCAGGGATGGTTAACGCTCTATTAAATTTATGAAAAAAATAATTAATTGAATCCGGCTGGATATTATGCCAATTCTAAATCAAAGATGATATCGAGGCGGCTAGGCGGAGGCGACGAGGCGTATTTTATCATACGTTGAGGAAGCCGACAACGACGCCAACAAAGATAGCGCTTTGATTTAGAATTGGCATCAGATTTTGTCTGCATCCTCGATAAAACATTTACTCAGCACACCGGAATCAAGCAGTGACCATATCTTTGCTCTCGCTACTTCCATCATCAATCCGTTCTTAATGACAAATATATCCTGGCGAGCAAGTTCATTTATTAATTCCCTGATTTCTGCTGAATCTTTCCGGGTGAACAGCGCAAGTGTTGACAACTGGTCTTCAATATTAACCGGAGCATGATCCATAAAATGAATTACAATAATCATGCGTGTCCACAAATTGGTTAATTCATCGAGAGCCGTGTTGGAATTTTTCAACCGGCGGGACAATTCTTTAAGCATGACAATGCCGACTTCCCGGCTTTCTCTGACCAGATTAAGAAAAGTGTCGCCATCAATCACCGCTAGATGGCTATCTTCCAGCGTGCGCGCTGATGCGGTGCGTGGTGCGTCAATCAGGGCGGCCATTTCACCAAAATATTGTCCGGCCTCCATTTCGGCGAATACTTTCTTTACCGGACAGGAAACTTTCTCCAGACAAATCCGGCCGGAAAGGACATAAAACATTTCATTCCCGTTATCGCCTTCATTAAAGATAATGCTGCCCCTCTCATAGGCGCGGCCGAATTTTTTAAAAAGCCGTTCATCAACTTTCATGATGTTTTTATGTGGCCTAAGCATTGCTCTTTCCAATAGAATGATATCACGACGCTGATACGACGACATAAGCTCCGCGCAAAACAAAAAAATCAAAGCGACATAAAATGCCCAGATAACCAGGATAACAATCGTCCCTAAAGAACCAAAAATCACATTGTAGCGGGTGTAGTTGGCTATGTACCAAGTAAATAATTGTTTAGCGATTTCCATAAGCAGAGCAAACAGAGCGCTGCCACCCAGGGCAACGGTAGGACGAATTTTATTTGAGGGGATAATCCGATAAATGAAGTAAAAGAAAATTACCGTGATTAAATAAGGAACAGCATACCGCAGCAGGGCTCCCGACATGACGCCAAGGGAGATATTAAGCCCTTCAGCTATTTCTACTGATTGTTTCACCAGCAAGGCAGCCGTATAGCTGATTACCAAACTGACACTGCCTATAATCCATCCAGCCGGGATCATCGAGAATGCTAACAATTTGGAAACAAAATAATTCCGTTTTTTCCGGGAACGAAAAATAATATTCAGAGCTGTTTCCATGGAATTAAAAATCATGGACGAAAGACCTACCAGTCCCAGCAACCCCGCCCAGCCCAGCAAATGTTTTTTCCTCTCAATTTGTCCTAACTGAGCCAGAAGCTTTTCGGAAAAGTAAGGGTTAAATCCCTTGATGGCGTCTATTATATCATCTGAAACATTCGGATATGAGCTGAAAAAATATCCCGCGACAACAATCGTCAGAATAAAAAGAGGAATCACCGAAAGGATTGAATAGAGGGCCATTGCCGCCGCTTGATTGACATCGCCATTACTTTTGTAATTTTTCACAGAATCGGTTAAAATATCCCAAATGCCGGCGGCACTCATTTTAAATGATTCGGAACGCTTCCTGTCACGGAATGATGCACTTTTCTTTTCTTCAATCATAAAATAGTCCTAATTTTTTATATTACAATTTGTAAAATTTTATTGCAATGATTTGATTACTGCGCTAATTTATTTTCATGAGAACAATTCGTCTTTTATTCTTTTTATCACTAATCATATCTTTTACCGCATGCGATAAAAAGCCCGCGGCAGATAAGGTTCAGCCTTTATCAGCTAAACAACCTGCCTATGGAGATATACTGGTCAGAGGCGAAATCGGCGATGCCAGCAATCTGATACCTCTTCTGGCTTCCGATTCGGCTTCCCACAATATTGCCGGCATGGTTTACAACGGCCTCGTGAAATACGACAAGGATATGAACATTGTGGGCGATCTGGCCGAATCCTGGGATATAACCGCCAAGGGTCTGGTCATCACTTTTCATCTGCGCAAGGGTGTGAAATGGCACGACGGCCAGCCGTTTACCGCCGCCGATGTTCTCTATACTTATCAGGTCACCGTTGACCCGAAAACACCCACCGCTTATGCGGAAGATTTTAGAGCGGTAAAAAAGGCCGAAGCGCTTGACGATTATACTTTCCGGGCGACATATGACAAACCCTTTGCCCCTGCCCTGATCAGTTGGAGCAGTTCCATTCTGCCCCGGCATTTACTTGCGGGTACGGATATTACCCAAAGCCCGCTTAAGCGCCATCCTATCGGCACCGGGCCTTACAAATTCAAGGAATGGGTGGCCGGACAGAAAATCGTTCTTGTTTCCAATCCCGATTACTTTGAAGGACGGCCTTATATCGACGGACAGATCACGCGAATTATTCCCGATACAGCCACGATGTTTCTGGAGTTGCGCGCCCAGAACCTCGGCATGATGAGCCTGACACCCCTGCAATACACACGACAGACAGAAAATAATTTGTTTAAAAATAATTTTAATAAATATCGATACCTCAGCTTTGCGTACACTTATCTTGGTTACAATCTGAAAAACCTGCTTTTTACAGACAAGAGGGTGCGGCAGGCAATTTCGTATGCCATTAACAAAGATGAAATTATCAGCGGCGTACTGCTGGGATTGGGCAAACCGGCTCACGGCCCATATAAACCCGGCACCTGGGCTTACAACGACAACGTTAAAAAATACAATTACGACCCGCAAAAGGCCCGTGAACTTCTGCGCGAAGCGGGCTGGACGAAGTTGAATAGCGACGGCGTTTTGGAAAAAGACGGCAAGCCCTTCGTTTTTGAAATAGTCACCAATCAGGGCAATGAGACACGGCAGAAATGCGCGGAAATTATTCAGCGGCAGCTTAAGGATATCGGCATCACGGTGAAAATACGAATTCTGGAATGGTCGGCATTTGTGACGAACTTTATCAACAAACGTCGTTTTGACGCGGTGATTCTCGGCTGGACTATCCCGCTTGATCCCGATGCTTATGATGTCTGGCACTCCAGCAAAACAAAACCGGAAGAGCTGAACTTTATTTCCTACAATAATCCAGAAGCGGACGAAATGCTGGTAAAAGGACGTAGCACCTTCGACCAGAACCAAAGAAAAAAATATTATGATCGCTTTCAGGAAATTCTCGCGGAAGATCAACCCTATACTTTTCTCTATGTCCCCGAAGCCCTGATCATCACCCACAATCGTTTCCGGGGCATCCAACCCGCACCCATCGGCCTGGAATACAATTTCATCAAATGGTACGTCCCCAAAGACGAGCAAAAATACACCATGACAAGGTAAGAACTCTCATAATTACCCACAATCGTTTCCGGGGCCTCCAACCCGCGCTCATCGGCATGGAATATAATTTCATCAAGGGGTGTATCGGCCCAAACAGGAACAGCCGACAATGCTGTGAATCTAAATTGACTTGACAGGGTATATGCTTGGTGTGAAGATATAAACGATTATTTCATGATGCACTGATCGCACCGGTGCAATCTCTGACAGGAGGCATATGAGTCTGAAGCAGTCATTCGTCGCGTGGGTGATGCAGCACAAATCCTTGTTTAAACCCGGTCATCGTGCCATCGAGTGGCCCTTTTTCCTGGGGCATATCCCCCTGCTGCGGGACATTCACCCCTGGATGGACCGGCGCAAGAGCACCATCACCTACCTCCCCATCAATGAAACCCTGCGCTCCCAAAGCATCCCCATGCCCGCCGAGGTGATCGCCGCGTACATCGAACAGTCGCCCTACCATGTCATCATGAATCGTTGCCTATGCCGTACGGCACGGGACTGCCAGGATCACCCCCTCAACATCGGATGCCTTTTCATGGGCGAAAGCGCCCTGCAGATGCCGCCCCAGATCAGCCGTCGCGTGGACGCGCCGGAAGCCTTGCGTCACCTCGAAAAGGCGCTCGACGCCGGCCTGGTCCCGCTCGTCGGCAAGGTGCGGTTCGATAACTTTGCCTTCCTCATCCCGGATGAAAAAAAACTCCTGAGCGTCTGTTTCTGCTGCCCCTGCTGCTGCATGATGGCCTATTACCGGCACATCCCGCCCGACCAACTCGATACGATATTTCCCCGCCTGGAAGGATTGACCATCGAGGTCACCGATGACTGCCGGGGCTGCGGCACCTGTGCCCAAAACTGTTTTGTCAAGGCGATCACAATGGAAAACGGCAAGGCCGTGCACTCAGCGGCTTGCCGCGGATGCGGGAGATGCGCTCGTTTCTGCCCCAATCAGGCGGTACGGATCACCCTGACCAATCCTGACTACCAGGAAGATGTCCTTCGTAGAATCAACGACCGCGTCGATTTCAAGTAAGCTGTTCGAAAGGCAGTGCAAAAGACCTTGGCTGCACGACCGTCGAGACGTGATATCGGCTGTTCATCATCCTCGTGCGCAAACGCCCTCCCATAAACATAAGGACCAAGACCTCCTTAACATACGAGACCGGACTTCCTGAAGTTCAATCACGAATAAACGATGTCTTATCAGAGATTTATTATTATAAAGAGGCCGCCTGAACGTTTTTTCTTGACAAATATCAGTTTTTAATATTATTCATCAGACATGACGCGTCGGTTCCGTAAAATACACAAAGGGGTGATATTATGAAACTTTGGTCAAGAGGTCTGGGGAAACAAGAGATTATCATGGATTTTAGGTATTGCAAAACCCTAAAGGATCCTGAAACGGGCAATATGCTCATCATAGGAAACATGCAAAGCCCGGTCACCTGGGAGTTTAAAATTACATTCCACCCGGAAGATATCGGCGGCATCATGAAGGCCATTTTTTGCCCGTCCATGCTTTTTTTTGCCATTAAAAATTTGCCCCAGTATCTAATCTATCTTATAAACAGGAATAAATTTAAACATGAAGGAAATCTCGTAGAAAAAGTTAACGCCGCATATGAACAGTGCATGACCGGCGGCAGGGTATATCACCGTGAGCCAGGGTCGCTTTCTTCAAGCGCGGCCGTAGCGAAGGAGGTATAAACATGTCCGATTATGATGTTATCGTTATAGGAGGAGGCATCAACGGCCTCTGTTGCTCCGCCTACCTAGGAAAGGCAGGCCTGAAAACTCTCGTCCTTGAAGCCAGGGGCGAATGCGGGGCCCATTGTGACACCAGCGAGCCGGGTATTCCGGGATTCCTCTATAATCTTCACGCGACAATGCTGGCCACCGGTTTTGGACCGCCGATGCAGGATCTAGAACTGGAAAAATATGGACTTGAACTGAGGAACACATCCTATGTCTGGGGGAAGCCGTTTCTCGATGGCACGAATGCCCTCATCGCCTCCAACCCCTATGACACCATGGAAAACTGGGGAAAGCATTCTAAACAGGACCGTGCCCTTTTAGAAAATGCACTGGAGTTTCTGTACCCGCAGATGCTGGATTTTACCGACATCGTACATCGGTTCATGTACACAGCACCTACATCAGAAACCATGCAGGCTTTTTCCGATTTCATGGGCCGCTTCTTCAAGCACCTGGGCAAAAATATGACCGGCGAGCAGTTCATGAAAATGAACGGCTTCGAGGTCATGGATGCCATGTTTGAATCGGACCACATCAAGACCATGGTGCAGGCCATGGAATGGATCATTGGGTTTCCGCCCATACATCCGCAGATCGGCGCGATCGGTTCCCTACTGGGACTGCTTTCAGGATCCTTCTTCCCGCTCACCACGGCTAAGGGGGGCTCCCATGCTGTGACCCATGCCCTCATCCAGGCGAACGTGGATAACGGCGTCAAGATCATGACCTGCTGCCCGGTGAAGAAGATCATCATGAAAAACGGGGAAGCGCAGGGGGTGATACTCCACGAAGACTCCATTTATCCCAACCAGGAAATCACGGCAAAGAAGATCGTCAGTAATATAACCGTTGTGCCAACATTCATCAACCTTATCGGTGAGGACCATATTTCCGACAAGGATCTGGTTAAAAGAATAAAGAACTTCAATTACCATGAGCAGACAATATTCACGGTACACTATGCCCTGAGCGGTCCGCCACAATGGAGAACGGCCGATTATGATGAAGGCATCATGCGTTCATGGATGGGATATTTCGGCGGTGAAACCACCGACGAAATGAAAAAGTACTCACAGGCGATCATCGACCAGGAGATCTACCCGGAAATATACGCGAACTGGTACCTTCCCACTCTCGCGGATCCTACCCAAGCCCCGAAAGGGTGCCATGTAACCCAGGCGTGGATTGACATGCCGGGGGAACCCCTGAAATGGAAGCATGGACGGCTTGGAGGCAAGAATTCGTTTCTGGATATCAAAAACGTCCTGGCCGACCAGATTACTGATGCCTACGACCACTACGCTCCAGGATTTAAAAAACAGATACTGAACCGCTACATCTATTCGCCCCTCGAGCAGGAACGCAACAATCCGTCGGCGATTCAGGGATGCTGGGCGGGCGGCAGCGTTATCCCGGAACAGTTCTACGACAAGCGACCTGTTGCCGGCGTGTGCGTCGGCGGCGGGTCCAGAACTTTCATGAAGAACCTGTACCTGTCCAATTCGATTCATCCCTTCGGGATTACGCCGCTGGGTTCAGGATACATCGCCGCCTGCGAGGTTGCCGAGGACATGGGAGTACGCGAGCAGGAATGGTGGACCAGCAAGGCGACCCACTGGTATCTTGAGAACGCCGCTAATATTCCACTCGATCTTGGTGTAGGGAGGTAATTATGAAAAGCAAGGAATATGATGTGATAATAATAGGAGCTGGCCCCAACGGTCTCATCTGTGGCGCCTATCTGGCGCGAGCCGGCCTCAAAGTGGCACTTATGGAGCGGAGGCATGAAACCGGGGGCGGCCTTGACACCCTAGAGCTTGCCGGGTTTAAATACAATCCGCACGCCATCTATCACATGATGGGGGAATACATGCCTCCCTACCGCGACTTCAACCTCAGTGAACGCGGGGTGAAGTATATTTATCCTGATGTCCAGGCCGCGTACATCGGGAAGAACCACAAGCCGGTCGTGTTATATCTCGACCCGAAAAAAACAGCGCAGTATCTTTCAGCGCACTTCAACAAAGAAGACGGCCAGCGGTATGAGCAAATGTATAGCGAGTTCAAGGAACTTTCTGAGAAAATCGTCATGCCCCTGACATATATGCCGGCCATGCCGGCGATGGAGCAGGTCCCGTCTTTCGCGATTGAGTACGGCGAATTGGGTGAGAGATTCAATGAAATATCGGAAATGACACCGCTGGAAATGCTGGAAAAACGTTACGGCTTTTCAGATCCGATAAAGGCGGCCCTGTACAACCTCTTTGCCATGTGGGGCCATTCAAACTATGACGGACTGGGATTTCTCTTTCCGCTCATTGTATACCGCATGCTCAACGCCGCGCTGGTAAGCGGCGGCTCCCATCGGCTTTCATCGGCACTGCACAAAGTGGTACTAGAGGCGGGAGGTGATATATGCGATTTGTCCGAGGTCACGAAAGTCCTCCTTACGGGGGGTAAGGTATCGGGTGTACGCCTCACCGACGGAACCGAAGTTAAGTCGAATATTGTTGCATCCACCGTTGACCCGAAGCAGAATTTCCTCGAGTTTTTTGAAGAGAGTCAGCTTCCTGCCGACCTCGTGCAGAGCGCCCGACGGTGGGAGTGGGAAAAGGTGTCCTATTTCGGCATGCATCTTTCCCTCCGGTCGGCGCCCCGATATATCGGCACCGAAGGCATTGACGACGCGAACAGAGCACTGATGACCCACCTGGGGGTCAGCGATACCGAAGAAATACTGAAAAACTTCCATGATATGGAAGAGGGAAAGCTTCCCGGCCATCCCCACGGTCATACAACGATAGCGTCCCTCTTTGACCCGATACAGGGATACGGAACATGCCATACTGCCCGGTGGGAATCTCTGGCGCCCTTTGACCAGGATTGGGACTTGATCAAAGACGATTACGCGAAGCAATGTATGGATGTATGGAAACAGTACGCCCCGAACCTTGATCCGCTGGATCCGATGAACACGCTCATCTATCCACCAACCTATATAGAAAAGAAATTCAAGAACATGGTGCGTGGCTCTATCAAGCAAGGATCTTATATGACCCTCCAGATGGGATATAACCGACCCAATGATGCCTGTTCCCGCGGCTATACTCCAATCGAAGGGTTTTATGTGTGCGGGGCCAGCACATATCCGGGAGGTATGATTATCGGCGGACCTGGGTATCTTGGCGCAAAAATTATCGCCGAGGACTTGGGAGTGAAGAAAAACTGGTAGTAAACCGGACAAAACAAACGGGGGTTTGTTACGGCGTAAAATTATTCCTAACCCGATGATGCTTTTGGAGGTATAATATGGCAAACGTGTTTTTATCAGACGCATGGTTCGATGAATCAGATAAAATTGCTGAATCTTTTGGGAAAATGGATCTCCCGGAAAAACTGGTTGGATTTATCCTTAACCTGACCGTAACCGGGTGCCCGGGAGGTGATAAGCCGATACACTTTACCGAGGGCAGATTCGGAAAAGGGCATCACAAAAACGCGAAGACGATGCTGACTCTTCCATATGACGTCTGTTACAAAGCGCTACTGTGCAACGATACCAAGGAGGCTATGAAGGGATTTCTCACGAGGAAGATCAGGGTCAAGGGCAACATGACCGAAATGCTTACACTGGCCAGCATTAAGTCGGAAGGCGACCTTGAAGCTCTTAGGGTAAAAGTCTGCACAATGACCGAACCCGTCTCCTGAGGATGTCCGGAAACAGCAACATGGAAAGTATAAAACCGTTTCATGGAGATGCCGCAAACAGAACGCTGCGCGTGTTCAGGCTGCTCTCCCGTTTTCCCTTCGGCAAATTTATATACAGCAAGTTGGTAAATTATTATGCGCCATATACAGGGACAATCCGGGCTGTCGTGACCAACCTGATTCCCGGCCTATGCACAACAGAGATGAAGGACCGGCGCGGCATCCAAAACCATCTTCGCACTGTGCATGCTATTGCTCTGTGCAATTTGTGCGAAATGACCATGGGGCTCATGGTAGACGCGACGATTCCCCCTCATCTGCGGTGGATACCCAGAGGAATGAACGTTCAGTATGTAAAAAAAGCGCAAGGCAAGCTTTCGGGTAGAAGCTGGATCGACCCGGATGCCTTTGCACCCGGGAACATCACCATACCGGTGGAAATATATAATATGTCGGGTGATATCGTTGTCAGGGCCGATATCATACTTTCCGTAACACGCCGCCCGGAATGATATGAGCACATTTCATCATTGTGAAAAAGGTTATGAAGATGAAAACAAGAATCACTGAACTGTTTGGAATACAATATCCCATCATATTGCCCGGAATGAGCTGGATCAGTGTTCCGGATCTCGTAGCGGCAGTATCAAACGCGGGAGGTCTGGGCGTACTTGCCACCGGCCCACTTTCACCTGAAGAGACAAGAACATCGATACGTGAGATCAGGAAGCAGACGGACAAACCCTTTGGCGCGGGAGTTACTCTCATGATGCCGGGTGCCCGTGAAAATGCCGAGATTGTCATTGAAGAAAAGGTTCCTGTGGTTATATTTTCCCTCGGGAAAGATAAAAAACTTTTCCAGAGAATTCATGACTACGGTGGAAAAATCATATGCACAGTCACTACTGCCAAACACGCCCACGCCGCAATCGAGGCAGGCGCCGATGCCCTGAGTGTTATCGGATATGAAGCTGCTGGACACGGGAGCCTCGTCTCCACTTTGGTGATGACGCCTTCTATTGTTGATGAGGTTAAGGTACCGGTCATTGCCGGTGGCGGTATCGGCGACGGCAGGGGATTGGTTGCAGCCCTTGCCCTGGGAGCGGATGCTGTATACATGGGTACTCGTCTATCGATAACGAAAGAAAGCCCTGTGCATATCATTTCCAAGAACCTAACCATGCAGTGCGGAATGGAAGATACCCTTTATTCCGACCGCTTCGACGGGCTGTTCTGCCGTGTGCTCAAAACACCGCAGGCGGAAAAGGCTATCCGGCGGGGCATGAGTTTCCCCCGCGCCTTCTTGGCTTCTTTGAAGATTTCGCGAAAACTGAAGATGCCGTGGATAAAGGTCTTCATCGGTTCACTGCTGCAGGGAGGCCCCGGGCTCCTCATGAAACTTGCCCATTTTGTCATTGCCGTTGAAGCGATAGAAAAGATGACCATTGGCGGCGACACCGAAAAGGGGATTCAGCTGACGGGTCAGGTCCAGGGCATAATTCATGATGTTCCAACGGTATCGGAACTTATCAAAAGAATTGTGAAGGAAGCCGATGAAATATGCAGGACCATGCCGGAGAAGGTTTTCTTGTCCCCAAGCTCCGGCTTGGGAACATCGCAAGAAAGATTGTAGTTAAAGCGTCTATGGAGGGCCATCCAGCTTTTCCGGTTCTGTGATAACCACCACCCGCACGCCCCGATCCATCACGAACGCTTTTATCTTTTGCTCAAGTTCAGGCGGCCTTTATCCCCTTTCTGCGATACTCTTTCAACTGAATCGATAAGGGGTCCTGATAAATGCGAATCGACTGCTCAGAACAATGCTCCATATACAAACTGCATTCCAGACAAAGTTCCTTTTTTAGGTTCGTTCGAAAAGTTCATGCAGGTCTATACTTTTTCATTTGCCCGTTAAACGAATATTTCAAAATTCTATGCTGAAACTCAAAGAGGTTAGAGACGCTGATTTTGTTCTGGTTTAGTTTCACTCATTTTTTTGATTAGACATTCTTTCGATGATATCGATATCCAGGGGTAATATTTGCCTTTCATTATCAAGATAAAGTGTCCTTGCCCCATTCGGGCAATGCTCGACGCACAGTTCGCACCCGACACATTCCTGACGGTTGTAGATAATCTTCCCCTCTATTATTTCATTTGCCTCAAACTGACATATCTTTACACATTTACCACAGAGTTTGCATTTACTTCTGTCAATCTTTACAGAGTAACCTGAGGAGGCCGTCTGGCTGAGATTTCTATCAGCCTTTTTAGCCACTTTTGTTCCCTTCAATGATGTACGGCATACCTTGCAGCAATTGCATATCGCATAGGTCTGGCCGCGACCTGATTTTTTCGAGAAAATCTGTTGGATGTGACCTGTTTCTCTGAGTTTCCTGATATGCTCCAAAGCCTCGTTACTGGTCATTATTTTCGGATTATATTTCTGGCAGTGTTCGAGCCAGAATCTGGCAACAGGATCGCCTATGGCCATGCACGCATTTAACGGCCTGCATGGTGCATTGCTCGCGATCTTGCATGGGCAGTCCATCGCGACAATAAGTCCCGGATTCTCAAAGATTATTTTGGTGGCATGGGAGAAAGGGAATATCTTTTACTTTCATCACTTGTAACGACTTAAATCGTGATCAAGAGTAATAATTTTTCTTCGCATCTTTCGGCGTAAGAACTTTTCCGTGGTACCTACTAAATATAAATCCAGCCGTAATTCTTACAATGGGCTTGCACCAGGATAAATATCTGTCGACAAATCTTGTAGTGAATATCGCTACATTGACGTATGGAACATAAAAGACAAAATAAATGTATTCATGGATGAAAAGGTCGATCCGCCATCCGTGCTTTTTCAGTATTTTGAGAGATGATTTCTTTATAAAGCGTTTCCTCTAATATTGAATATCGGCATTATCAATCAGAGCTTTTGTAGATGCTCACTTGTATTCTCCACGCCCTTTATTATAATTTGTTATTCTATATCAAATTTTTCATTCAGGATTCTCTCCACACACCGCAAGCCGGAACGTGAGGCAAAATCCATTCCTACACCCCTGCTGCGTACAGTATCGCCGGCAAAATACAGACCTTCGATTCCCGGCGCCTTGTAATCAGGTCTGAAAATGCCCACGCAGCGGGGACGTCTGGCTATACCATCTATTCCCGTAAATGTTCCTTTAATGCCCCATTGCACACTTTTCCATATGCCGGGGAAAAGCTCTTCCAGATCTTCTTTATGCAATGCTGCCTTTTCTTCCATTAATTCACGGTTCTTTGTGTCAAGTTCACAGGGACACCCTCCAATAAATAGATGGGTGTCGGGAGGTGCAATAGATGGATCGATATTGGTGATCGGAAGGTATTGCATAGGCAGGCCCATGCGCTTAAGCTTGTACACAGCATGATGGCAGAGACTGTCTGTTGCCGGCCTGTCCATGGCAAGTATCGCCCAGCCGACAGCCGCTGTCGTATTTCCGGTAAATCCCTTGACCATCTTCACAAAAAAATCAGGAAATTTCTCAGGGGATGCTATTTTAAACAGATCCCATATCATCCCTGTATAAATGACAATAGGTGCTTCAATAAGTTCCTGCTCGGAAAGCATAAAATCAGTCATGAAAAATTCAGGGTCTTTCTTAATATCCAGCATGACGCCCGCTGTTTTCCCGTTATTGATTGCAATCTGGCCTACGCTTGTATTCAACCTGATATCACCGCCCTTTGAACGAATAAAGTCGGCAATCGCCTCCCACATCCTGCTATAACCGCCCTCGGGTACTCCGGCAAACTTTCCCGTCTTTAATACGCGCGCAGTGGAAAAGATTACCTCTGAAGCTGCCATATCGTTGGCATCGGGAAGGGTCGTGACGACCATTGCCATGCCGCGCATGAAATCGAGGATATTATCTTTTGATGTGCGCTTTCTCAACCAATCCTCAATAGACAGATCGTCACACTGCACAAGTTCATCTTCGGACATTGCCATCATCTCAGCGGCTATATTACTGAATTCCGGGTCGTTAAGAGGTGCGAGATCCATCATGTCCTTCCATGCTCCATCAGTAAACACCTTGAGTCCGGGTATTTGTTTCCAGTTAACATTGATACCCAGTTTTCTTAAAGTCTGCCCTAGTACGCCGTCGTCAGAGGTAATCATGAGGTGCATACCATAATCGAATGTGATCCCCCGGTACTGAAACCCGCATGCCCTTCCACCCGGACGATCCATTTTATCGAGCATGAGAACCCGCTTCCCTGAGTTGGAGAGCAGAGCACCGGCAACCATTCCCGCAGGGCCGCACCCGATAATGATGGCATCATATTTTTTCCCCATTGTCTCATCCTCCTTCTCTGTTTTTATTGTACGGTAAGCTTTCTCACATCCAGTAGCCGGCCTTACTTAAAATATAAACCTGACAAGTCAGGTCTAATTATGTTATAAACACATGAAATAAAAATATCTTGAAGTCAAGATAAATTTATCATATTGTAAAAAAAATATTTGATTGGAAAGAAGCATGAAGGGTGAGTTAAGAAAAAACCAGATTCTCGATGGGGCAAAAAAGCTTATTGCCCGAAATGGTTATTACCAAACCCATGTGGAAGATATCCTGCGGGAGGTAAAAATCGGGAAGGGTACCTTCTACCTGTATTTCAATAACAAGGAAGACTTGTTCATCGCGATTCTCGAAAGATTTCTCGAAGAGTGGGAGAGAACTGTTCTAGTCGCCTTGACAGACACGGGTCAAAAAGATCTGCGGACCTACTTTCTTGCTTTGATCACCCGCAGCCTCCAGTTTTTTAAGCAAAATGAAAATCTCTGCAATATTTACCTGCGCATCGGGCCCGGTATCAGTGATATTTTTGAAACTTACATCGAAAGGTTCGAACAGAAACTGTTGAAATATGTGACTGATGAACTAAAAAAAGGGGTTGAGGCAACCCTTTTTCGAAAAGATCTGGATATCGAAGTTATGGCCAACATTCTCGTCGGCGCACATCTGAGAACTGCATACTATTACTTCGTCGTGAAGAAGGGGAAGCGAGGCAATCCAAGTATTAACCGTATAGCAGAAGAGTTCTTCAATCTGATTTTCAAGGGATTGTGTTCCTGAATTGCCTGAGTGAACATTTCTTACAGGCTTTGCGGCGCGTTTACGGGGTTCAGGATGTCCGCGGTATTCCCATTGCCGAGCTGATCGTTGCTGTTATTTCCCCAAGACCAGATCGTGCCGTCTTTCCGGCGGGCAACCGTACTTTGAAACCTTTGTCCAAAAATCTATGATGCACATTTCTTAAGACGGCATGTGACTTATCGGTATCTGGATTTCGGGTATTTCCTCAACGGTCTGTCAATGTGAAGTGTATGTCACAATCCGTAATACTCAGTTTATATTAATTTTTTCTATTGAAACTTTGTACTAGGCAAAACTATTTTCTAACGCACCCACATCCACAGAGCCCTTATCATTTACATTGGTCTTGAATTGTTGAATGCCCAGCGATACTTTCTGAAGATGGGAGGGAGAAGTAACGATGCAAGCAGTCATGTTGGCGATTTTTTCTATGTCCGCGGATAGAAAATCAAAAATTCCGGTGACCATTGCTTCCACGGTATTCGAGGTGGCCAGACTGGAGCGGTCTTCTCCACAAACGTCAAAAGCAAAACTGCGCAGAGACATTCCATCGACAGCTTCCGCAATGAGGTAAGCGGCATTATAAATCTTATCGTAATTTATATCATAACTATTTCCCAGACCAAAGAGAAGCAGTATTTCGGAGCCAATGCGTTGGGGAAAGGGAATAACTATCTTTTCTTTAAATTCTCCGTTGATTTTC
>CAVQCU010000143.1:0-7523 GCA_963710995.1 uncultured delta proteobacterium | reverse complement strand
AGCCGACTGCGGCATCGCCGTTTCGGGTGCGACAGACGCTGCGCGCGCGGCGGCGGCTATCGTGCTGATGACGCCCGGTCTGGCAGTGATCATTGACGCCATCAAGGAGAGCCGGAAAATATTCCAGCGGATGAACAGCTACGCGATCTACCGCATCGCCGAGACGCTGCGCGTGCTGTTATTCATGACGCTGGCGATACTGATCTTTAACTTTTATCCATTGACGGCGGTGATGATCGTGATGCTGGCGTTGTTAAATGACGGCGCCATCCTGTCCATTGCCTATGACAACGTTCATTACAAGGATCAGCCAGAGGCTTGGAACATGCACATGGTACTGGGGGTTGCCACGGCGCTGGGAGTTATCGGCGTTGTTTCTGCCTTCGGCTTGTTTTATCTCGGTGAGCGCGTCTTTCATCTCGACCGCGCGCACATCCAGACGCTGATGTATTTGAAGCTGTCTGTGGCCGGACATCTGACTATCTTTCTCACGCGCACGCGCGGTCGTTTTTGGTCCATACGCCCTGCGAAGATTTTGTGGATAGCGGTGCTTGGCACGCAAATCGTGGCGACATTAATCGCAGTTTACGGACTGTTCATGACGCCCATCGGCTGGGGTTGGGCCGGGTTCGTGTGGGGCTATGCGCTGCTGTGGTTCCTCGTCAATGACAACGTGAAACTGCTCGCGTATCGGATTTTTGATCCCGCCAAAGCCGCGGTTAATCCTGAAGCCAAAGTTGGTGAGCCTAAGCCTGAAGCGAAGGTCGATCCGAAAACTCAATCCAAACCCGAATCAGAGGCTAAAGCCGATGCCAAGCCTGATGCCAAAGGTGATACTAAAACTTCGGCTAAACCTGACGCCAAACCGGAAGTTAAAACGGAGACCAAGGCCGAGCCAAAACCAGAAGCCAACGCTGAAGCTGAGACCGAAACCAAAACAGAGCCTAATCCCGAAGTAAAAGCCGTTGAGCCCAACCCTGAAGCGAAAACATCAGAGCCTAAGCCCGATGTCAAAGCTGAGCCTAAATCTGTAGCAAAAGGCGAACCTCAACCTGAAGCCAAATCCAAGACGCCGTCCGATTTGACGCCTGGGCTTGTCAAGCGAGTCCATAAACTTTATGAGGAACTTGGACGCGAAGACGTTCAAGTAGTTCAGGACTGGGAGAAGGCTGAGCGGGAGACTCGAAAAGATGAAGCCAAAGCCGAGCATAAGCCGGATAAGAAAGATTGATAAAAATATAAAACGAGGAGGCGAATAATGGAAGATATTAGAAGAATACTTGCTGTGAGTTGGATGACTCAATATTGTCAGAGGACAGTTCATTACGCGGTTTCTCTGGCTGCAAAGTACGGTACTGAACTTTCCGTGATTCATGTAATCGATACTTTATGGCTGCAGGGCTGGAATTTACCCACAATGTCGCAGGAGGAGGGGCGTAAGAAGGACATAGAAACAATTAAGACGAAACTGGATAATATTATCAAAGGCGAAGCAAGGAGAGGCGTAAAGGTCAAAAAGATTATTAGAGAAGGCGATCCCATTGAGGAAATTATGAAGGTTATTGAGGAAGAAAAGATTGACCTGGTCATCTCGCGCGCCCATGAAGAAGGCCGTATCGAACGCCTGCTGGTCGGCGGCAGTAACGATGCGTTAATACGGAAAATGCCCTGCTCTGTTTTATTGGTAAAAAAAGAACCCGATACCAATCAGAAATAAGGTAAGACTATTTTCATCATTACTTGTGCCGACAGGTCGGAATGGGGGGGCAATCAGAAATCATCAAAATACTGATGTACTCTAACTTAACATGTGATACAAAGTTAAGGCATGTCACCAGACCAAGAGGAGTTCATGAGCAATACTAAGCTTCGGTGTTTCTTCATATTATTTTTCTTGATTCTGTTGTCCCCCCTCTTGGCGCAAGCAGGTGCAGACACCGGTATTCTCCGTGAAACACTCGCAAACGGCTTGAGAGTGATGATTGTACGGAATACACTGGCCCCAGTTGTGACAACACAGATAAACTATCTAGTGGGTTCGGATGAATGCACCCGATGGATTCCCTGGAATGGCACACGCTCAGGAGCACATGATGTTCAGAGGGAATCCGGATTTATCCTCATCCCAGCTTTCAAATATTATAGCTTTCATGGGGGGCGATTTTAATGCTGTTACCAAGCAGACTGTCACTCAGTATTTCTTTACCGTACCGGAAAATGATCTCGATGTGGCGTCTGAATGTTGAGGCAGTGCGCATGCGGGACGTTCTCGACAACAAGAACTCTGGGAGCTAGAGCGGGGAGCGATCGAACAGGAGGTAGCCCAGGATATTTCGAACCCCGAGTATGTCTTGTTCTCAAGGACTTCTTGCGGAGCTGTTCTCGAATACACCTTATGCCCATGATGCCTTGGGCACACGTCACTCGTTCCAAAAGACAACGGGCGCCATGCTTAAAACTTTCTATAATCAATGGTATGCGCCAAACAATGCTATCCTCGTCGTTGTGGGGGATGTTGACCCGCCCAAAGACCCTGGCAAAGTGAAGGAGTTGTTCGGCTCCATTCCTCGAAGAGTCGTTCCTTCCCGTTCACCAGTTGAACTCCAGCCATTCGGCCAGCCGTCATCACCTTTGAGACAGACTTGCCCTATGGGCTTGCAGTCGTGGCATATCGTTTGCCTGGTTTTGACAGCCCCGATTTCGCAGCAGGGCAATCTTAGCCGATGTTCTGGACAGCCGCAGGAGCAATCTTTATGCTTTGGTTACCTGAGGGGAAAGCTCTTTTCACCGCGTTCGACGGAGAGGTCGCTTCCAAAAGCATCTTATGGATACGCAACTGCGCATTTCCTCCTGCGAAGGAGATGGGCCTGCCCTTGTAGCCGCAATAAAGAACATCATTGCCGGTTACGTGAAGAACGGCGTACCTGCCGATCTTGTCGAGGCGTCAAAGCGTCATGAAATCGCGGATGCCGAATTTCAGTATAACTCTGTTGCCGGTCTGGCGACTGCCTGGTCCCAGGCGCTGGCTGTGGAAGGTCGATCCTCACCGGACGATGATATCGAGGCTATTAAGAAGGTGACTGCGGAGGACGTCAACCGCGTGCTGAGGAAATACTTGGTAAATGATACAGCGATCACCGCCGTGCTCATACCACGTCCCTCGGGAAAACAGATCGCCGAAAAAGGATTCGGCGGCAAGGAGTCTTTTGCTCCGAAGGAAATCAAACCGGTGGAACTCCCTGTTTGGGCAAAGAGTGTCGCAACAGTGCCCGGTATACCGGTTTCACTCATACAACCTGCTGTCTATACGCTCGCCAACGGGATCCGTCTTATTGTTCAGCCCGAGAACATGAGCACTACAGTAAGCGTTTTCGGACAGATCAAGAACAATGCCAATCTTGACGAACCAGAGGGCAAGGAAGGGGTGGCCGATGTCCTGAAGAGCCTTTTTTCGTATGGCACTAGTTCCCTCGACCTTCTGGAATTCCAGAAGGCGCAGGATGATATAGGGGCCAACATTTCATCGGGATCGAGTTTTTCGCTCAAGGTTCCATCCGATTATTTCGAACGCGGCATGGAACTTCTTGCCGAAAACATGCTTCACCCTGCGCTTCCCGATGCAGCCTTTCAAGATTGTGCAGGAGGAGACCATCGGCTCACTCCGGGGCAAATTACAGAGCCCGGCCTATCTTTCACAACGCGCTCTTCGACGAGGCACTTTATCCTAAAAGTGACCCGGCGCTCCGTCAGGCCTTGCCTGAGACCGTGAGTACGCTCACGCTGAAAGACGTCAAGTCTTTTTATGAGAAGGCATTCCGTCCTGATATGACGACTATTGTCGTTATCGGCAACGTAACGCCAACAGGGGCCAAGACTATCGCCGAAAAATATTTCGGCTCATGGAAGGCCACAGGGCGCCGCCAGAGACGGATCTGCCGCCGGTCCCGCTGAATAAACCCGCTGTCACTAAGATACTTGATGAGAGCAAAGTCCATGACCAGGTAAAGCTCGCAGAGACGCTCGGCATAACTCGTTCCCATCCCGATTACTACAAACTGCAGCTTGCCAATCACGTGCTGTCAGGTGCGTTTTATGCAACACGGCTCTATCGTGATTTGCGCGAGAAATCCGGCTTGGTCTATACGGTCGAGTCTTTTATCGAAGCGAAAAAAAACCGATCGTTTTTCGGCGTATTTTTTGCCTGCGATCCACCGAATGTTTCCCAGGCGCGGGCCATAGTTGAACGTAACCTCCGCGAAATGCAGACTGCCCCTGTCACTCCAGAAGAGCTGCAACGGGCCAAAACGCTTCTCGTGAAACAGATCCAACTCTCCGAAGCGAGTACGGACAGTATTGCCGAGGGATTGCTCTCCCGTTCCATTGAAGACTTGCCACTTGATGAGCCCCTCCGCGCTGCTGGACATTACCTGGAAGCCACGCCGGATCAGGTCCGGGACACCTTCGCCAGATGGATTCGGCCGGAAGACTTTGTTCAAGTGATTGTGGTCCGAACCAGTGAATTTCAGACAAGGCTTGCGGCAAAACGGTAGAAGACGGACCGGGACTGTGCGGCGCACCCTACTGCCAAAAAGATGAACAATATAATCAAAGCAAGGTAAGCTTTCATGTAGCTGATGCGCCTTTTTCCCAACGTCCTGATAACTTTTTTGATTTGAAATTGTAATTCGCCGGTCTCTTCTTATTGCGCCTTTACCTTTTTTCGCAGGATTTCCAGCAGTTGTTCCGGTGTATTCGTTTCCAGTATATCATTGAACTGGGAGCGATAGTTCTGAACTAGGCTCACATTCTCCACAACAACGTCATAAACCTTCCATTTACCATCTTTTAAGATCATCCGGTAAAAAATGGGAATTTCTTTAGAGGCAGTAACAATCTTCGTCTGAATCTCAGCCTGATTATCGGAAAGCATGCTTTCTTTATAGAAATCTACCTTTTCGTTCGAATAGTCCAGAATTTTGTCGATATATGATTTTTCCAGAACCTGCTCAAAGAGACTCACAAATTCCACGCGCTGAGCGGGATTGAACTTGTTCCAATTGTGTCCCAAAGTGCGCTTGGAAAATTCAATTTCATCAAACATGTCGTTGTATATTATCCGCAGTTTCTCTTTCTTTATTTCATTAGCTGCCGGGCTTTTAAGCTTGGCATCGCGAAGCACATCGAGCACTCTATTAACAGAGGCTTCAACCGTGGTCATCGGCACTCCGGCATATACCGGGATGGACAATACAAAAATTATCAATATACTTAATACTGCGAACTGCTTTGTCATGCCTTAACCCTCCTGAATCTTATTGGTCCCTGTAAGTTTCGAACATGGTCTGATATATGAACTCGGAAGCTCGAAGGGCTTCTTCCACCCGTTTGCTTTCTGCTTCCGATTGTTCCAACTCTTTGATTTTATGTTTTGGGTCGGAATTCTCTTCGATTAGTTTTTGATATGTTTTGGATGAATCATTCATCTGATACCCCTGCTTCATTTAACGAGGATGGATAGAAACAAAATGAATAATATACTTTAAGTGTTTACAAATTTTCTTAATATTATCGGATACCCACGGAAGGGAACGCCAATAGCGGTTTGTGACACGCACGATGAAGAGGTTGTACTAGTTTGAGGGATGTGTTACGTATTTCCCGACTCAGTATGAAGAAACAGTTGTACTATTTGAATGTTAGCTGTGCACATCAGGACACTTTTAACTCTTATCCCAGCTCTCCTTTAGTCCAAACGCCGCGGCCTCATATAGCACTGTCGCAGTCACTTCCACCTTGTGGGCGACGCCTTCCATATATGAGACGGTTACGACATGATTTGACTTCCCTGGCTGTAGGTTATTATCATTGCCTTCCCTATTTCATATTGACATCCCGCTGGAGTTTGGTCCGCCGTTCTTCGTATTCCTCGCTCGTGATCTCCCCAGCTGCATATCTCCTTTGCAGGATTTGCAGAGGAGATTGCATTTGCCGGTAGTAACTCCGCCTCACCGGCATCATAAAGGCAAAGAACAATATCCAGATTACTATCCAGAAAATCCACCAATATCCATGCATTCCCCAATAGTAGTACATAGTCGAAACCTCCTTATTTACCTTCCAAACGCTGAAGGTGCTGCTTATTGCATCCTGCTCATTCCCTTTTCTTATTCGGGAATTCATTTGCTTTACTCTTCTCTTCAACCTTCAAGTTGATCTTGGTTGAGATGACCAGGATTATAAAAGAGTAACAGCAAATAGTAGGCCAACAACCGAAAATAATCAGAAGTTTTAATTCATCCTTTAATAGTAGATGGTTAGATGAATAAGAGGGAACCATGGTGATGTTTGAAATGATTCGTTTGCCCTCAATATTTGGTGGAACCTCAGTATATTGAGGGATACTTTGGTGGGACGTGGTCAGTTATGATGAATACCCACCGCTGAACAGTTGTTTAACAAACAAAATATTGATTACAAAAAACTCAATAAATATCCTTAACCGTGAACCAATAAATAGAAATACGCAGACTCCTGCGCTTTTTTTTAATTAATTCAGTATAAACGTCAACGTTTCAAACCGTTCCAAAAGTCATTTGTTTCCCCTTTCATCCCAATATATTAATTACCGAAGATCTATTGCTTTAGAAGAAGCCTTCCAGTATAGCTTCCACCGGAGTTATCGAAATATTCAGAGTTAATAGCGTTGCCGCAATCTCCTTTTCTTCTCTCCTTCAGAAACATGGTGAAGGTATTGCCCCTTCCCTCTCCCAAGGTTATGTTGTCCTTGAGATACAAGCGGTAATATGGGCAACTCCGACTCCCTCATCGACCCGGTGGAACTTCGTTTCCTTATATCCACCCGTTGCCCTCCTGTAGGCATCGGTAAGGATCTCCCGTGTTCATTGTCGTATGGCTTCCCCTACGTGTCGTCCCTGTCACCCCGGGAGTCCATCTATCGGTTATGGTAGTTTTCGTTAGGATAGATGCTTCGGTCTTCCCCTCTGTCGGAAAGGGTCGACAACTCTATCTTGTGTTTCGAGGCTACATCTGGGTTCGCTTACGCTGCGACCCGTAGGTTTGCTCGACTCCCTTACGGAGCCTTTGTCAGAGAACTTAGTGCTTCAGGTTACCCTTTACACCTCCTTCTAGCTACGTTGGTGAACTACCGAACTCCCACGATCGGACTTTAACCGACTAGTCATACGTTTTACACGGCATACCCTACAAGAAAGCAGAATATCAAATCTCGCTATCTGAAAATGAAGGAATTTTTGAAATTGTCATCACAGGCGAAATAAAAGAGGGTGCCGCTGAAAAGGTGACAAATGTAATAACCGGTATCATAAAAGCAAATGGTGTTAAGAATGTGTTAATGGATGTCCGTGCCATTAAGGGGCGTTTAGGAATTGCAGAAACATTTTCAATAGTCAGAAATTTACCTTCCAATAGACCAAGAATGAATACTGCTTTTGTCGATATTGCCAAGAATGCGTCTTATGATTCGTTTCACGAGGCTACAGCAC
>CAVQCU010000142.1:0-5086 GCA_963710995.1 uncultured delta proteobacterium | reverse complement strand
TATTTTTTTGTTGCATGTACTCATTCATTGGTGTTGCTGCTCATCGAAGTTAAACTGGAAGCAGTTGGCGAACAATTACTCCTGAATTTAGTGAAGATAGCCGAGTATCCAGAAGTGCTGGTTAAATCCGAGGCGAATTTTTCCGGATTGTTTTACGACGACCAATGACAAAAGCACATTTGAAAATGGATGACTGAAAACCGGCGATGCCGGATATATCGATGGCGGTGGTCATTTATTGATCATCGCCGCAAGGAAGATATTATCCGCAATAAAAGCGGTGAGGCTTTTTCACCTGATTTTATTGAGACGCGTCTGAAATTCAGCCCCTATATTAAAGAAGCTGTTACCTTTGGCGAGGCGCGCCCTTACATCACAGCCATGATTAATATCGATTTGGGCAACGTCGGCAATTGGGCGGAAGAAAAATGATCCCGTACACAACTTATATGGACCTTTCCCAGCAGCAGGCTGTGGAAGGGTTGATTTTGAAGGAAATCCGTCAGGTCAATGAACAACTGCCTGAGGTCATGAAGATTAATAAATTCATCCTGCTCTATAAGCTTCTGGACGCGGATGAAGAAGAGCTTACCCGCACCGGAAAAGTCCGCCGCCGCTTCGTTTACGGATTGTATATAAAAATTATTGAAGCTATGTACAGCAGTCAAAAGAATGTTCAGGTAACCGGAAAAGTCCGGTACCGCGATGGACGAATAGGTGAAATAGAAACAACGATAAATATTATCAATGTGAATTGACGCCAATTGATTATTGGCATAATACCAAGTAAGCTTTCCATAATTCATATTTTAATGTTTGAAAGCAACTTGCTATAAGGAATTAATAAATGGAATTTTTTCTGCAATTATTAGTCAACGGTGTTTGTGTCGGTCTGCTCTATGGCATTTCCGCGATGGGCTTTGTCATGATTTTTAAATCATCGAGTGTGTTGAACTTTGCCCATGGAGAACTTCTGGCTCTGGGAGCTTTCTTCTTCCTCACACTGGTTACCTGGGTACAACTGCCTATCGTTGTTGCTTTTATCCTGACCCTGATCGGCTGCTTTATTCTGGGATTCCTCATTGAAAGGTTTTTTCTGCGCCCTTTGATCGGCGAAAAACTTATTTTTGTTATTATGCTGACAGTAGGATTAGCCGCCATGTTCAAAGGATTTATTTTACTGATCTGGGGCGGCAATTTGTATACCTATCCGGAATTTTTGCCGGAAGCCATGGGGTTGAAATTTGGTTCAATTTATATTGCGCCGGTTTATTCGGCTACGCTGATCATCAGCGTTATTTTTCTTGTCCTGTTCGGCCTGTTTTTCAAAAAATCAGCGCAGGGTATTTATATGCGCTCTGTCGCCGATAATCAGAAGGCGGCTCTTTCGCTGGGTGTTCATGTCCGGCGTGTGTTTGCCCTTTCCTGGGCGATTGCCGCGCTTGTCGCCTCTATGAGCGGCATTGTGCTCGGAATTATCAACGGCGTCAATGTTCATGATTTAAGCTCCATCGGCCTGAAAGTATTTCCTGTGGTTATTTTAGGCGGTTTGGACAGCATCGGCGGCGCGATTATCGGAGGGATTATAATCGGGCTTCTGGAAACATTTACCGGCGGTTACTTGTCGCCATCGTTGCGCGACGTTGTTCCTTATATTGTTTTAGTGTTTATTCTGATGGTTAAACCCTATGGATTGTTTGGCCTGGTGGAAATTGAAAGAGTTTAGTAAGTTAGAAATTATTTTCTGCACTTTTATACCCCGCGAGGGGGTACTGAAAAGAGTAGCAGAAAATAATTTCGTTAACGCGCTTATCCCGTTTATCGGAGTTAGGAAATAAGCAAAAATGAGGAAATTTTCTTTTCATCCCTGCGGCAATTACCGCGAAAATTACGCGCAGGAATTAAATATTTTCGAAACGGATTTCGGCAG
This sequence comes from uncultured delta proteobacterium, assembly GCA_963710995.1. Taxonomy (GTDB): domain Bacteria; phylum Desulfobacterota; class Syntrophia; order Syntrophales; family Smithellaceae; genus Smithella. Next base: position 3,156 of record CAVQCU010000142.1, on the reverse strand, counting down.
GGTTTGTCTCGGAATATTTCTAGCCTTGCTTTTCTTTGTCGCACCGTTTGTTGTCAGCCCCTACATGCTCTATATTCTGAATACAATCGGCATCGCGGCTATTGCCGCCATCGGGCTCAATATCCTTATCGGTTATACCGGGCAAATTTCTCTAGGACATGGCGCGTTTTTCGGTGTGGGCGCTTATGCGGCGGCAATTATGGCCACCCGACTGGGAGTGGGATTCTATATCGCCATCCCGGCAGCGGGTATTATTACCGCTCTTGTCGGCATGATTATCGGCATACCGTCCGGACGCTTGAAAGGTCTTTATTTGACCATAGCCACTCTGGCCGGACAATTTATTATTGAATATGTTTTGATCCAGTGGGATAGTCTCACGAAAGGCACTATGGGAATTACTTTGCCGGTGCCGCAAATCATGCAATGGCAGATAGCGGGCGATAAATCATTTTTCTTTCTGATTTTCGTAAGCCTGGTTCTCATGACCTGGTTTGCGGTAAATATCATGCGCAGCAAATACGGGCGGGCCTTCATTGCCATTCGTGATAATGACCGCGCAGCCGAAGGGATGGGCATTCCCATTTTTAAATACAAACTGCTCTCCTTTGGCATCAGTTCTTTTTATGCCGGTTATGCCGGCGCTCTATGGGCTTATTACATGGTGAGCATTACGACAGAACCATTTAATCTGGGGCTTTCCGTTGAATATATCGCGATGGTGATTATTGGCGGTATGGGCAATATTCCCGGCGCCATCTTCGGCGCAACATTTATTACCCTGCTGAATGAATTTTTACGATTTTTAACCGGCGTATTAATGAATGTCGGAGCGATTACCAGTTTAGGTTTAAACATGGCTCCGCTTAGGGAATTTGTTTTCGGGCTGGTCATTGTATTATTTATATTAATTGAACCAAAGGGGCTGGCCGAAATATGGCGGATCATCCGTTCCAGTTTTCGGCTCTGGCCATTCTCGTACTAGAGGTACAGTGTAGTGTGCGATGTGTCATTTCGAAGCGAAGTGAGAAATCTTGGTTGTTAATAAAAAAGTTATTAGATATCTCCCATTGGTCGATATGACAACATATAAAACTGGGATAAAGAAATGGGTGATATACTTTTACAACTAAATAATATATCTGTTGTATATTCAGATGTTATACAGGTATTAAAAGGTGTTTCTTTAAGTGTTGAAAAGAATCACATCGTTTCTCTTTTGGGCAGTAACGGCGCCGGGAAAACAACCACGCTCAAAGCTATCTCCGGGTTACTTAAACCGGAAAACGGCGAAGTAACGGAGGGGACGATTCTATATAACGGTGTCAATATTCAGAATCAGGCGCCGGAATTCATTACCCGTCAGGGCATTATTCAGGTTCTGGAAGGCCGTCAGCCTTTTAAATATCTCACGATCGAAGAAAACTTGCGTGTAGGCACAGCTATTCGATTCGGCAAACCCTATAAACAGGATCTGGAGCTTGTTTATAATTATTTCCCCGCTCTGGTTCAAAGAAGAAAATCACTGGCTGGATACTGCAGCGGCGGTGAATTGCAAATGCTGGTCATTGGAAGGGCGTTAATGGCGCATCCACAGCTTTTGTTGCTTGATGAACCTTCTTTGGGGTTGGCGCCGCTGGTTGTTCAGGAAATATTCCGCATCATCAAAAAAATTAATGAAGAACACGCTACGACCATTATTCTAGTTGAACAAAACGCCAGAATGGCCCTGCAGGTCGCTCACTATGGTTATGTGATGGAGAACGGCAAAATCATGATGGAAGGCACAGCCAAAGAATTGTTAGACAATCCTGATATCAAGGAATTTTATCTGGGCATGGCTGCATCAGGAATTGCTAAATCGTACAAGGATGTTAAGTCTTATAGAAGACGCAAACGCTGGTTATAGCAGACTGCTGAAAAAGGCTCATATTCTGCGTTGCGCTTCGAATCTCACTGCTCACGTACGTTTTAAGTACGCTCTGCTGCTCGATTCTCGCGCGCCTTGCCTCTAAGACTTTTTGAGCATCCTGAAAAACAAAAGTTTTCAACATACTTCGTCGTCTCCTTCTTTCTCCACAGAAGTAGGACAGTTCAACTAACAAATTACAGTTTCCTTCATTCCTGTAATTCGAGTTTCACTGCCGCTCGTTATCATTAGAAAATCGAAAAGGTGTAAAAAAATAAATTGATAGTTGTTAAATATTGGGCTATTAAAAAAGAATAAAGTATTTTAGCTGGTTGTATGCTCAATTTTGTGGTGCTAGTTTGTTACACGAGATACATATAAACATTGTTTAGATGAGGAGAGAAAATGAAGTGTCCACACTGTCTGGTCGAGTTTCATGACAATCCAGTGATTATTAGGATTGACAAAGATGCCGATGGCGAATGGGGCATCATAAAACAAGTGTGCCCAAGCTGCAAGCGTTTGGTACTTCAGTTGTTTGAGGGCGATTGATATAATAGTCAAATGAGCCGACAGGTGCAACGAATCAACTCGGCTCAACTTGTTCGTCCTAAAGTCGCAAGTCGCACTCCTGTTCCCAAGGAAGTTCCAAAGGAGTTCTCTTGCGACTACAACGAATCCTGTATGGTTTTCGCAGACAGCCCTAAAGCAAGTGCTGCACTAAGTCGACGGTGCCTTCAGCACATTCTGCGGGAGAAAGCTGGTGTGAAGAAAGACGACCTTGCTAACGAGATACAACAAGTTATCGACAGCAGACAACTCCCTTCACATCTCGCGGATTCACTTGATGCCGTCAGAAACATTGGTGCCTTTGCTGCACACCCGATTAAAAGCAAGACCACTGGTGAAATAGTAGAAGTCGAGCCCGGTGAAGCTGAGTGAAACTTAGATGTTATCGAATCTCTTTTTGACTTTTACTTTGTTCAACAAGAAACCCTTAAAAGGAAAAGAGCTGTTTTAGACAAAAAACTGGTAGATGCTGGAAAGCCACCGATGAAGAAATGACAGAACATTAGGAAGAATCGTTAGATGATATTCTGGGGAAAAAGTATTTATTATAATTGAGAAGGAAAATATGAATCAGTTATTTGATAAAAAAGAATCGTGGGGAAAGAGAAAAAGGAAAAGCCAGCAGGATAAGGCTCTGGCTGACATGGTAAAGCTCGGTTACGAAAAGTCAGCGCATG
>CAVQCU010000141.1:0-9708 GCA_963710995.1 uncultured delta proteobacterium | reverse complement strand
TTTTACGCCTCTTCGTTCAGCGTATTGCTAATCACGGGTATGAACCCCAAAGCAAACTTTGGAAACATTTCGCAGCAAGCTGCGATGTATTGTACCCTCCGCTTTGCGGGATAATTCGACTAACGCTTCAAACTTCACTTTGTTCGTTTTCGGCGAGTCTCATTTCAACTTACCAATTCCGATAAGCTTCGCTTTCAGAATTGGTAAGTTGAACAATAAAAATGTTAGACTCATGACGACAGATGTGTTAACTACGCAATCTGTATTTCGATATAAGGTTATATAAAACAAGTAAAAGGAGATTCAAGCATGCAAATTACTTCCGAAAGCGTAAAGGTGGGACATCCTGATATAGTTTCCGATTCCATTGCCGCAAACATTATTGCGGAAATATTGAACGAAGAGCATAAAATACTTATGGATGTACACTGCATGCCGCACTGCGGTATTGAAATATTTCTGGGCAAAGGTCTTTGTGTGATCGGCGGTGAAATTTCTACGCGGGTTTATATTGATATTGAAAAAGTTGCGCGTAAGACAGTTTTGAATATTGGTTATAATGATTCTGCCCTGGGCCTTAACGGCAATTCAATGGGCATACTCAATGCTATTATTCCGCAGTCCCCTGATATTAACATCGGAAGCAGAGCTGATTTAGGAAAACACAAGGAAATTGGAGCGGGAGATCAGGGAATTATTTATGGATTTGCCTGTGATGAAACTCCGGAATTACTGCCCTTGCCTTACGTTTTGGTAAATAGAATGATGCGCGCGTTTGAAAACTGCGGCAATCCTGTTTTCGCACCGGATGGAAAAGGGCAGGTAACAGTGGACTACGACAGCAACTGGAGGCCAAGAAGAGTGGCGACAGTTCTCATGTCCAACGCAATTGATTACAGAAACGTTTCTACTAAATCCCGTTTTTCAATTGAAAAACAGGCACGTCAAATCGCCCTCAATTGCTTGGGCGACTGGACTGACGATAAAACAAAATTCCTTTTTAATCCCACTGGCGAATGGCAGGCAATCAATTCATGTTCGGCTGCGGATTCGGGCGTTACAGGACGGAAGCTTGTTGTGCAGCTCTATGGTGGTTATCCTGGCGCACAACTGGGCGGAGGCGCGATAGTCAATAAAACACCGGAGAAAGTTGACTGCTCGGCGGCTTTCGGCTCACGATATGTGGCAAAAAATATTGTTGCCGCGGGACTGGCGACAAAATGTTCAGTGCAACTAGCCTATGCTATTGGTATTGCCCAGCCGATTTCCGTTTACATCAATACATTTGGTACGGGAAAAGTTTCTGATGAAAAAATCGCTTTGGTTATAAACAAAATATTTGATTTAACTCCCGCAGGGATGATTAAAAAATTTGATCTGCTCAATGGTGAACGATTCAGAAAATTACCTAAGACGTTCTTTTTGGATATGAATTATCCCTGGGAAAAAACAGATAAGGTTAAAGAACTTAAAAAGGCGTTGGCAATTAAATAATAAAGAGTTGTTATATTGATCTTACGAAATTGGCAACTGAACCTGGAGGGAAAATGGCTTTTCTGGAAATTAATCGAGCTTTAAAATATAAAGTATCAGATATCTCCTTGGCATCGTGGGGGCGAAAGGAAATACAACTGGCGGAAAACGAAATGCCCGGTCTGATGGCTTTGCGCAAAAAATATGGACAAAAGAAGCCACTTGCAGGATTAAAGATAATGGGCAGTCTGCATATGACTATTCAGACTGCAATGCTTATCGAAACACTCAAGGAATTAGGAGCTGATCTCCGTTGGGCATCCTGCAATATTTTTTCCACACAAGATCATGCGGCGGCGGCGATAGCAAAAAAAAGTTCGGCGGCGGTTTTTGCGTGGAAGGGAGAAACACTCGAAGAATACTGGTGGTGCACTGAACAAGCCCTGACCTGGCCGGATGGTTCCGGTCCGGATTTAATCGTAGATGATGGAGGAGATGCGACGTTATTTATTCATCACGGAGTCAAAATTGAAATAAATCCTAAACTGCTTAAGGAAAAAACTGACAATAAAGAATTTAAAATTATTCTTTCCCGATTAGAGAAATCATGGAGAAGCAATCCGCAGCGCTGGCAGAAAATTGCCGCTAAAATTCGGGGGGTTTCCGAAGAAACTACAACGGGTGTGCATCGCCTTTACCAGATGCAGGCGGCTGGCGAGCTTTTATTCCCGGCAATAAACGTTAATGATTCAGTTACCAAATCAAAGTTTGATAATCTTTATGGCTGTCGCGAATCTCTTGTGGACGGTATTAAAAGAGCAACGGATGTTATGGTTGCCGGTAAGGTTGTCGTTGTTTGCGGTTACGGAGATGTCGGTAAGGGCAGCGCTCAATCCATGAGGGGTTTTGGCGCTAGGGTCATTATTACGGAAATTGATCCTATCTGTGCACTGCAGGCGGCGATGGAAGGATATGAAGTTAAAAATCTGGAAGAAGTGGCGCCCACCGGTGATATTTTTGTTACCGCTACCGGTTGTTGTGATGTCATTACGGGCAGGCATATGGAGATGATGAAAGATGAAGCTATTGTTTGCAATATCGGCCATTTTGACAGTGAAATAAACATGCACTACCTGGAAACAAATAAAGTTTGTAAAAAAGAAAATATCAAGCCGCAAGTGGATAAATGGAAGCTCAAGTCCGGGCGCTCCATAATAATATTAGCGGAAGGTCGTCTGGTTAATTTGGGTTGCGCCACCGGTCATCCCAGCTTTGTCATGAGCAACAGCTTTACCAATCAATGCCTGGCGCAAATTGAATTAGCCTCAAAAAAATATAAAGTCGGAGTTTTCACTTTGCCCAAGAAATTGGATGAAGAAGTTGCCCGCCTGCATTTGGGTAGATTGGATGCGAATATAACCAAACTTACAAAGAAACAAGCAGATTATCTGGGCCTGTCTGTTGAGGGTCCATTTAAGCCGGAATACTACCGATATTAATACCAATTCTAAAGCTTATGTGCGCACTCTATAGAAAAGTACTGCAGCAGCAGCGCTGAATAATATATTTGTCGCCCAGGCAGAAAGAAAAACCGGTAGCATCCCCGATCTGCCCAAAGACATACTAAACGCATGGACTATCCAATAAGAAAATCCGATAAAAATACCTATTCCGGCACTTTGCATAGCTCCGCCGCTTCTCTCCGAGCGCAGAGAAAAAGGTACAGCGATAAAAACCAGGATTAAGGTTATCAGTGGAAAAGCAATTTTCCCTTGTAACTCTACCAGATATCTGGTGACATCGTATCCTTCCGACTGTATTTTTTTAACATATTTTCTGAGTTCGAAGTAACCCATTTTTTCCGCATCTTTTTGCATCACCTTAAAATCATTTGGTTTTTCAGGAATATTGATTACTTTTTCTTTAGACCATTCTAAAACGGGAATATTATTATTGTCAAAACGCGTAGTAAGCAAATTATAAAAAAACCACTTATCGCTTTTCCATTCAGCACTCTGGGCGTCAATACGCATCATTAGAGTGAAATCAGGATTCAAATAATTAATAGTTACACCGCGCAAAATATTTTTATTTACGTCAAACATTTTGAAATTATAAATCGCATTTTCTCCATGATACCAAAGTTCATTTTGTTTAAAAAATCCGAGAGTTTTTTGTTTTTGCACCTCAACTTTCACTATATGTTCCGTTTTTTGCACTGCTGCGGGCGTGATTAATTCGTTGAAATAGAATAAGAAAACAGCCATTATCGCTGCAAAAATTATAGCGGGTAGAGAAATTCTATAAATATTAATACCGTTAGCTTTCATTGCCGTAATTTCGTTGAATTTTGAAAATGAGCCGAATGTCATTAATGTTGTCAAGAGTACGGCAGGCGGCAAAATATAAGAAATAATCATTGGAATTGAATACACGAAATATGATGCCATCTGAACTATAGACGCGTTGTTGCTGAGAAACATTCTTATTTTTTCAAAAAAATCGACGATTAAAAAAAGCACAATAAAAGATACAATAGTAATGACGAAAAATCTCAAAAACTCTTTAAGAATGTATTTATCTAAAAGTCTCAACGTCTAAACCTCAATTTTTCCAGTTCTACGCATCAAAAAAATATGTGCCGTTTGCCAGAAAGAAATTTCTCTATTAGCCATATAAAAAAGACAAACTCCCATGAAAGCGAAGAGCAAATTTGGTGTCCAAACACCAACTTCAGGGGAAAGATGGCCGGTTTCCACCAGGGCTTCACCACCTATTCGTAATAAGTAATACGAGGAGACGACAATAATACCAACAGCAAATCCCCGCGATTTTACAGAGCGATGACTTTTTATCCCTAAGGGCAGGGCCAACAGGCCGAAAAAGATGCAAGAAAGAGGGATGGAAAATTTCTTGTGCACTTCAATGGCCAGTTCTCGTATGGCTGCTTCATCCATGCCTGGTTTTTTAATTTTATTCAAAAGTTCGGTCATAGACATTTCCGTGCTGGACTTGGAAGATTCATCAAGGTTAGCAAGGGCAGTGGATAAATCGAGATTAATGTCGTAGCTGTTAAAATCAATTTTGCGGTACTTCTTTAAATCTGAACTTACCGTATGAATGGAACCGTTTTCCAGTTTCAGTTTTACAGTCATTGATTCAGGATCAGAGACAAGAAAAGCCTTTTTAGCTAAAATTGTATTTTGTTCGTCGATGATACGATTATCGGAAACAATAACGCCTTCCATATAATTTTTATTGACAGGAATTTTTTCCGCATAAAGAAGAAAACCCTTGAAATCAGAATTAAAAACTTTTTCTTTAATCCCAATGTTTGCATTTTGTTGTATAATATTAAAAAGCAGGCGTTTGGTAGCGAAATTGGTCTGTAGTACGAGAAAATAACTGATGAAGATGGTAAATATAAAAGTGATCAATGAAGCAATGGCGACAGGGTAGTAGATTTGCATCAAGCTGATGCCTGAAGTTTTGAGCGCCGTTATTTCGTTATCAGCAGAGAGTCGGCCCATGGCTATGAGAATGGATATCAAAAGGGCAATCGGAATGGTGAACAGCATCAAAGAAGGTAAAAGAAAAAAAATAAGTTTAGCTATAGCAAAAACACTGATACCTTTATTGATTATTAAATCCATGATCTGCAATATTTTTCCCATGAGCAGGACAAAAGTCAGGATAAACAAAATAATGATGAAAGAAGAAGCAATTTCTTTAAATATATATCGATGAATGATTTTACGCATATAATTATTAACTTTAATGAGACTCAAACTTTAAAAGCGAAGCGTATAACCTAAAGTCACATGTTAAAGTTTGTTAGTCGTAATGAGGCTTAAACTTCAAAAGCAAAGCGCATTGAAGTTTATTAGCCGAATTATCCAATAGCCAAAGGCTATTGGGAATTATCCCGCTTATGCGGGATTTAATACTTGTTTTAAAATAACACGTATTGCTGAATTTTCTCAAGTAAAACATGATGGCCTTATAAAAAGTTATTATGACTCCACACAGGTGACCTGCCCCAAATACTTGTACCACATGTTAAGTTAGAATTCTGCCATTTTTTATTTCTCAATTCAGGTACGCCTCTGGCGCTGGAGAACGATAATTCAAGGAACTATGTGGCCTGAATGTGTTGTATTCCATGCGCCATTTTTCAATTAACGTTTTCGCTTCTTTCAAAGTATAGAATATTTCTCAGGTTATAATCATTTTTTGTTTAGTTTCACGAATAAAAATGATGCAGAAAAATGTAGGAAAGCATTCATTTATTGACAGTTGTAAGCATTTTTCCTATATTAATTAAGATATTTTTAAAACTGGCAAGTAAAAAAATATCTTAATTAATATAGGAAAAATGCTTACAACTGTCAATAAATGAATGCTTTCCTTACTAAAAAACATTTTTCTGCATCATTTTTATTCGTGAAACTAAACAAAAAATGATTATAACCTGAGAAATATTCTATACTTTGAAAGAAGCGAAAACGTTAATTGAAAAATGGCGCATGGAATACGACACATTCAGGCCACATAGTTCCTTGAATTATCGTTCTCCAGCGCCAGAGGCGTACCTGAATTGAGAAATAAAAAATGGCAGAATTCTAACTTAACATGTGGTACAAGTATTTGGGGCAGGTCACCTGTGTGGAGTCATAATAACTTTTTATAAGGCCATCATGTTTTACTTGAGAAAATTCAGCAATACGAGTTATTAAAACAAGTATTAAATCCCGCATAAGCGGGATAATTCCCAATAGCCTTTGGCTATTGGATAATTCGGCTAATAAACTTCAATGCGCTTTGCTTTTGAAGTTTAAGCCTCATTACGACTAACAAACTTTAACATGTGACTTTAGGTTATACGCTTCGCTTTTAAAGTTTGAGTCTCATTAAAGTTAATAATTATATGCGTAAAATCATTCATCGATATATATTTAAAGAAATTGCTTCTTCTTTCATCATTATTTTGTTTATCCTGACTTTTGTCCTGCTCATGGGAAAAATATTGCAGATCATGGATTTAATAATCAATAAAGGTATCAGTGTTTTTGCTATAGCTAAACTTATTTTTTTTCTTTTACCTTCTTTGATGCTGTTCACCATTCCGATTGCCCTTTTGATATCCATTCTCATAGCCATGGGCCGACTCTCTGCTGATAACGAAATAACGGCGCTCAAAACTTCAGGCATCAGCTTGATGCAAATCTACTACCCTGTCGCCATTGCTTCATTGATCACTTTTATATTTACCATCTTCATCAGTTATTTTCTCGTACCACAGACCAATTTCGCTACCAAACGCCTGCTTTTTAATATTATACAACAAAATGCAAACATTGGGATTAAAGAAAAAGTTTTTAATTCTGATTTCAAGGGTTTTCTTCTTTATGCGGAAAAAATTCCTGTCAATAAAAATTATATGGAAGGCGTTATTGTTTCCGATAATCGTATCATCGACGAACAAAATACAATTTTAGCTAAAAAGGCTTTTCTTGTCTCTGATCCTGAATCAATGACTGTAAAACTGAAACTGGAAAACGGTTCCATTCATACGGTAAGTTCAGATTTAAAGAAGTACCGCAAAATTGATTTTAACAGCTACGACATTAATCTCGATTTATCCACTGCCCTTGCTAACCTTGATGAATCTTCCAAGTCCAGCACGGAAATGTCTATGACCGAACTTTTGAATAAAATTAAAAAACCAGGCATGGATGAAGCAGCCATACGAGAACTGCATCGAAGTGCACAAGAAATTTTCCATCCCTCTTTCTTGCATCTTTTTCGGCCTGTTGGCCCTGCCCTTAGGGATAAAAAGTCATCGCTCTGTAAAATCGCAAGATTGCTGTTGGTATTATTGTCGTCTCCTCGTATTACTTATTACGAATAGGTGGTGAACCCTGTGAAACCGGCCATCTTTCCCCTGAAGTTGGTGTTTGGACACCAAATTTGCTCTTCGCTTTCATGGGAGTTTGTCTTTTTTATATGGCTAATAGAGAAATTTCTTTCTGGCAAACGGCACATATTTTTTTGATGCGTAGAACTGGAAAAATTGAGGTTTAGACGTTGAGACTTTTAGATAAATACATTCTTAAAGAGTTTTTGAGATTTTTCGTCATTACTATTGTATCTTTTATTGTGCTTTTTTTAATCGTCGATTTTTTTGAAAAAATAAGAATGTTTCTCAGCAACAACGCGTCTATAGTTCAGATGGCATCATATTTCGTGTATTCAATTCCAATGATTATTTCTTATATTTTGCCGCCTGCCGTACTCTTGACAACATTAATGACATTCGGCTCATTTTCAAAATTCAACGAAATTACGGCAATGAAAGCTAACGGTATTAATATTTATAGAATTTCTCTACCCGCTATAATTTTTGCAGCGATAATGGCTGTTTTCTTATTCTATTTCAACGAATTAATCACGCCCGCAGCAGTGCAAAAAACGGAACATATAGTGAAAGTTGAGGTGCAAAAACAAAAAGCTTCTTGTATTTTTTAAAACAAAATGAACTTTGGTATCATGGAGAAAATGCGATTTATAATTTCAAAATGTTTGACGTAAATAAAAATATTTTGCGCGGTGTAACTATTAATTATTTGAATCCTGATTTCACTCTAATGATGCGTATTGACGCCCAGAGTGCTGAATGGAAAAGCGATAAGTGGTTTTTTTATAATTTGCTTACTACGCGTTTTGACAATAATAATATTCCCGTTTTAGAATGGTCTATGAAAAAGTAATCAATATTCCTGAAAAACCAAATGATTTTAAGGTGATGCAAAAAGATGCGGAAAAAATGGGTTACTTCGAACTCAGAAAATATGTTAAAAAAATACAGTCGGAAGGATACGATGTCACCAGATATCTGGTAGAGTTACAAGGGAAAATTGCTTTTCCACTGATAACCTTAATCCTGGTTTTTATCGCTGTACCTTTTTCTCTGCGCTCGGAGAGAAGCGGCGGAGCTATGGAAAGTGCCGGAATAGGTATTTTTATCGGATTTTCTTATTGGATAGTCCATGCGTTTAGTATGTCTTTGGGCAGATCGGGGATGCTACCGGTTTTTCTTTCTGCGTGGGTGACAAAGTAGATATTATTCCAGCGCTGCTGCTGCAGTACTTTTGAGAGAGTGCGGCATAAGCTTAGAATCGGTATTAATATCGGGAGCATTCCGGCTGAAATGGACCCTCAAACAGACAGGCCCAGATAATCTGCTTGTTTCTTTGTAAGTTTGGTTATATTCGCATCCAATCTACCCAAATGCAGGCGGGCAACTTCTTCATCCAATTTCTTGGGCAAAGTGAAAACTCCGACTTTATATTTTTTTGAGGCTAATTCAATTTGCGCCAGGCATTGATTGGTAAAGCTGTTGCTCATGACAAAGCTGGGATGACCGGTGGCGCAACCCAAATTAACCAGACGACCTTCCGCTAATATTATTATGGAGCGCCCGGACTTGAGCTTCCATTTATCCACTTGCGGCTTGATATTTTCTTTTTTACAAACTTTATTTGTTTCCAGGTAGTGCATGTTTATTTCACTGTCAAAATGGCCGATATTGCAAACAATAGCTTCATCTTTCATCATCTCCATATGCCTGCCCGTAATGACATCACAACAACCGGTAGCGGTAACAAAAATATCACCGGTGGTAGGGACTTCTTCCAGATTTTTAACTTCATATCCTTCCATCGCCGCCTGCAGTGCACAGATAGGATCAATTTCCGTAATAATGACCCTAGCGCCAAAACCCCTCATGGATTGAGCGCTGCCCTTACCGACATCTCCGTAACCGCAAACAACGACAACCTTACCGGCAACCATAACATCCGTTGCTCTTTTAATACCGTCCACAAGAGATTCGCGACAGCCATAAAGATTATCAAACTTTGATTTGGTAACTGAATCATTAACGTTTATTGCCGGGAATAAAAGCTCGCCAGCCGCCTGCATCTGTAAAGGCGATGCACACCCGTTGTAGTTTCTTCCGAAACCCCCCGAATTTTAGCGGCAATTTTCTGCCAGCGCTGCGGATTGCTTCTCCATGATTTCTCTAATCGGGAAAGAATAATTTTAAATTCTTTATTGTCAGTTTTTTCCTTAAGCAGTTTAGGATTTATTTCAATTTTGACTCCGTGATGAATAAATAACGTCGCATCTCCTCCATCATCTACGATTAAATCCGGACCGGAACCATCCGGCCAG
>CAVQCU010000140.1:0-14279 GCA_963710995.1 uncultured delta proteobacterium | reverse complement strand
TATGAAGTTTCTCCCTCACATGCTCCACGCAGCGCTTGCGTCTGTCGGGGCTTAATAGTTTCCCTCCAAAGCTTCCTTCAAAATCAGCTTGTCCACGGTTAGTTCTGCTACTGCTTTCTTGAGATGCGAGTTCTCCCTTTCCAAATCCTTAAGGCGCTTTTCCTGGACAGTCTTCATACCGCCATATTCTTTACGCCATCTGTAGTATGTTTGTTCTGATATCCCTATCTCCCGGCAAATCTGCCCAACATTTTTGCCCTGTGAAATTTTTACATCCATCTCCCGAAGTAAACCAATAATCTGCTCCATCGTAAATCGCTTTCTGCTCATATCTCTTACCCCCTTTAATATCTTTCTTATTATACCCCAATCCTAACTTAAATATTGGATCGGTTTTTGGGGGGCAGGTAATAAGTGCAGGCATCTGGATAGCTACTCAAAATTATAAGAAATGGGGGGCGGCACGGCGACTCGACCAGTGTAGAATGAACTTTTTTTAGTAGGGCATAGGAATGTATCCCCCTGAGGGTAATAAGCGACTCATTCCGAACTGACTTGGCGGAGTATGTTTAAATGCCTATTGGACGTCAGTCAAAGGGGAAAAAACGGTGTTCCAGACCATGTTTTTTCGGGATGGCTATGATCCCTAAGGGTGAGGTGAAAAATGGTTCCAGGCAGGTATCCCCGGCCCCCACCGAAATCCAGATAGCCAAAATCTATACTACCTTGAGAAGTGTTCATCATAGTTTCGGACAACGGGCCAAAAATATTTGTCTCATTCTATCCCTTAAGTCCCTCTAAATAATTTCTCCCTGCTGATATTCCCTGGTTGAATCCAACCAGTATTTTTTTTTCGTCCTTGCTTAAACGATCTACGTTAAACTCTTTCGGGGCATAGATGACGTCGATAGCGTTATATTTTTTTTCCAGATCCTCTATGATTTGATTGTCATCAAGGAACCTGGTTTTCAACGACTCGATTAAAAACCTGAATTGCGGATCATTGTAATAATGTTCATAGATGGACTTGATCCAGAAAGACTCTCTGTTTTTTCTGTATCCCTTTTTACTGGTAAGCACCACCAGTATCTCGTCCTCTTTAAATCCGAGCGACAGGGCTTTGAGGTAGGGGATCGGATCGAGGATGCCGCCATCCAGGAAACAGTAATTTTTATATTCGACAAACCCTCTGTATAAAAAAGGGATCGCGGCGGTGGCCTTGAGCGCTGTCGGGACATCGTCCTTTCTGGAATCAAGGTAAACCGTTTCCGGCGGGTTGTTCGGCTTGCAGTCGGTGGCGGTTATAAGCACGGGGCAGGCCTTCTTCAGGGAACGCAGGTCAAGAGGCTCGTCACCTTTGATGACATTATCTACCAGCCAGTCGAGGTTCAGGATATGCTTCTCGGGCCTGAGTATATTTGAAATATTGATAAATTGGCCCTTGAGCAATTCGGTAAAATAGGCGTCGCGCGCAAGGTGAATCTGTCTGGCCGCATAAGCTATTCCCGTGATCGCCCCGACTGAGGTGCCTATTATTAGTTCCCAGGGGAAATACCCCCTGTCAGAAAACGCCTGCAGCACACCGGTGGTGAATATGCCGCGCATTCCTCCGCCCTCCAGCACCAGCACCTTCTTTTTTTTATATAATATGCGGTCTTGCGAAGTTGGCATATCAGTTTATTAATCCACATGAACGCCCTCTTATTTTTTCTTTAGATATTCCGGAGACACCATACCAGTTAATTTAAAATGTCACGCCATGATTGTTGAACGGTGTAAAATCTATACTTTGCCGGAGCAGATGTCAAATGTTGACTACACCTTAGTTTCAGTAGCGGGCTATTGTCAAAATTGAGGATTACTGTTTGAAAGAGCGGATGCTTGCGGAAGCCGGCTTTTCTTGTTTTGCTTCTGCTCATACATCAATTTATCCGCACGTGCGATGAGTTCGTCAATAGAATAGGGATTTTCAGGATCATAGTAAGAGTAGCCTACGCTGATTGAAAGTCTGTATCTACGGTTTTCCTGATTGTTTCGTGTGTCAATCAGAGACTGCAGCCGGCCAGTAATGATCTCGGAATTTGTTTCGGTTATCTCAATGGCAAGAGCGGCATATTCATCTCCTCCCAGACGAGCAATGATGTCGGAGGTTCTGAAGGTCTCTTTAAATACGGTTGCTGTTTCAATGAGTGCTTTATCTCCTTCCTCATGACCCAGTGTATCATTAATCCATTTCAACCCATCCAGATCGATAAAAAGAGCAGCATTCCATTCTTATTCCTTTTTGCTAATTTTAACTGCTGTTCCGCAAGAGACAAAAATCCCCTTCTGTTATACAGGCCTGTGAGCTGATCGGTGATCGAAAGGGCAAGGATTTCCGCCTCCATCATTTTGCGGTTCGTGATATCCCGAGCAAGACCCCGGAATCCGATTGGTTTGCCTGATGAGTCTTTTTGTAAAGATACAGATACTTCAATGAATCTTTTGGTCTCGTCTTTTCTTATAATCTGCCAATCGACTTCTTTGGCGGGTTTCCCTGTGCTATAGACTTCATTAAACGTTTTAAATAGTTTTTTTGCGTTCTCTTTGTCTGTAAACTGACGGTTATTCATGCCCATCATTTCTTCTGGGAAATATCCAATGATTCGGCACATGGAATCGTTGAAAAAGGTGAAGCTACCAGTAAGATCAACTTCAAAATAGCCTTCCTGGATGTTTTTAAGAATGGTCCGATATTTTTCCTCGCTCTTCAGCAGTGCTTCATCCGCCTGCTTGCGCTCGGTGATGTCGCGGGTTACACCCATAATTCCCACCGGCTGCTGATTTTCATCTCTGATAATTGAAAGCTTTGCCTCCGTCCACACGGTGGTTCCATCTTTTCGTATCATTTCCAATTGAAGTGTCCTGGATACAGGAATCTCTCTATGTTCGGATTTTTCCAGTTCCATAGCCTCAGCTAAAGTCCTCACGGCCAGATCCCAGGAGGCGGGAGTCAATGTCTCCCTGGCTGATAGTTTCATCACCTCTTCCGGTTCATATCCTCTCAGGATTTTTACTGAAGGGCTGACATAGGTGTATTTCATATTCATATCCAAAACGAAAATGACATCATGGACATTATCGGCCAGCAAGCGATATTTCTTTTCACTTTCCTTCAAATTATCATCCGCCCGCTTGCGTTTGGTGATGTCGCGAAAGGTCACTACTACGCCTTCGACTTTGCCATCATTGATGATCGGCGTGCTGAAGTAATCCACGGGAAAACTGCTGCCGTCCTTGCGCCAGAGCACCTCATCCTCAACATGGCAATCGACGGCCTTGACGCGGGAGACATACATAGGACAGTCTTCCACCGGGTAGTTAGAGCCGTCCTCGTTGGAATAGTGAATGAGAGTATGTGCACTTTGGCCTAACATCTCTTCTTCGGTAAACTCAAGCATGCGCAGGGCGGCGGGGTTGGTGAAAGTCAACCGCCCCATGGCATCGACCCCTAATATACCATCACCGACTGCATGAAGTAACAGGCGCTTGCTCTCTTCACTTTGCCTAATGGCCTCTTGGGATCGGTCTGTTAAATAGAGAGTGCCTGAAAAGATTATAATTAAAAAGCATACGAAAATCGTTGTCAGAATGCCGGTCAATCTGTAAATCCAGATACGATCTGTCGCGGTCAGCAGCACAATCGACCATCCGTCGCTGTCAACCACCTTCCTGGAGACGAAATAATCCTTTCCTTTAAAAGTTACTTCCGTGCCATCAACAATTTCCTTTTTGATAACAGCTCCAGAGAGTTTATTGCCGAATTGCTGAGAAGCAATCAATTTTTGTTGTGTGGCTTTGTCCAGCGGCCAGAGACTTTTTAGAACCATTTCCGGCTTGCTGGATAGAAAAATAATGCCGTCCGGGTTGATTAGAAAGCAAAAGGGATATTTTCTGAAAAAGGTTTCCACATCATCAAGATCCTTTTTAATCATGACCACGCCAATCACTTTACCCAGTTGATTCTGAACAGGGTAACTGGCATAGAAACCCCTCTTTTTGGAAGTAATGCCCATTGCAAAATAGTGATAAGATTGACCCTTGGCTGTTTCCTGAAAGTAAGGACGAAAACGATAGGATTTTCCAACAAAGCTGTCCGGATCTTTCCGGTTGGAGGATGCCACAGTCATGCCATTGGCATCCATCAGGTAGGACACGGAAGCATTTAAAGCGGAATTGTATCTGTCTAATGTACTATTGGCACGTTCTATATCCTGATCCCTTTTAGACAGCAGTGAGAGAGCTATATAGACACCTCCCGAGAGGGATTTAACAGCACCTTCAATGGTTGTGAATGTAGAGGATAAATAAGTGGACAGAGTTAATATTGAAGCTTGGCTTTCTGATACGATTTCCTGCCGGGCTTTATTGCCGAGATAGTCTGTGGCAAACCAGCCGGCAATAACGACGATTAGCAGAATAATTATCGGTAATGAATAAATTAAACGTTTCTTATTCAAATGCAAGATCTCCTAACATGTAGGTAAAAATGTGTCTTTGATAAGAACTAGCTTCTTCGTGTTTCCAGTGTGATAATTACCGTTTGAAATCATGTTTTTTACGTGATTGGTTTTTCCATCTTATTTAAGCTGATAGCCTTTCTCCCGAAATAATCTCAGGCAGGCATCTGCGACAGTATTGTCATAAAGAATTCCTTTATTTTTCTCGATCTCTTCAAGGGCCGCCTCAATACCCAAGGCTGGGACGATAGGGACGATGGGAAGCCATGGCCTCCACCACGTCGGCCACAGCCATAATGCGGGCCTCTATAAGAATTTCATCCCCTTTCAGATTTCTTGGATAGCCGGATCCGTTCATCCGTTCATGGTGCTGGTAAACTATTTCCGCCAGCGGCCAGGGAGATTCCACATCCTTCAGCATTTCGTATCCGCTTTGGGAGTGTTCTTTAATCAGAGAAAATTCAATATCTGTCAGTTTGGTAGGCTTGGACAATATCTCCGCGGGTATGGATAATTTCCCGATGTCATGGATGGAACCTGCCATGCGGATTCCTTCAATTTTATCCTGAGGTAATCCCATCTCCGTGGCAATGGCACGGGCAAGATCCGCAGCCCGGATCTGGTGACCGGCCGTATAGGGATCTCTCATCTCTACAGCGGATACCATGACCTGGATGGTTGCGCCGACAGACTTTCTGAGACTTTCAAGGGTCTGTTGAAGTTCCTCATCCATCTGTTTGCGTTCGGTGATATTACGGGTTACTCCCATAATGCCAACTGCCCGCTGATTTTCATCTCTGATAAAGGAAGCCTTCGTCTCTACCCAAACGGTGGTTCCATCTTTTCGACTCATTTCCAACTGAGCAGTCCGGGATATGTTAATCTCTCTATGTTCGGATTTTTCAATCTCTAACATCTCCGATAGGATCCTTAGGGCTAAATCCATGGATGAGGGTGTCACTGTTTCAGCAGGTGTGTGTTTCATAGCCTCTTCCGGTTCATACCCTCTCAGAAGTTTTACGGAAGGGCTGATATAGGTGTAATTCAGATTCATATCCATAACAAAAACGACGTCCTGGATATTTTCGGCCAATAGGCGATATTTGTTTTCACTTTCCTTCAGTTCCTCATCTGCTCGCTTGCGTTCGGTGATGTCCCTGGCGATCGCCTGGATCGCTATAGGTGTTCCGCTGGAGATGATGGTGGTTCCTCGTGTCTCCACGTACACAGTACTGCCGTTTTTATGCCGCAACCTAAACTCTGTGAGTTTTTGAGTTCCGGTTTCCCGAATTTCCTGTAGTGTTTTGAATGCAAGCGGCAACTGATCATCGCTCAGGAGCGAGGCAAAATTGAGGGACCCGATTTCTTCCCTCTTATAACCAAGCCGACTCAAGGCGGCACTGTTAGCATCGGTGAATTGACCTTCGAAATCCATGATGTAAACAAGGTCAAGCGAACGGTCGAAAAGAGCTCTGTACCGCTCCTCGCTCTCCCGTAATGTTTGCTCTGTCTGCTTGCGCTCAGTAATATCACGGCTTACACCAATAATGCCAACTGGCTGATTATTTTTATCTCTGATAAAGGAAGCTTTCACTTCTGTCCAAACGGTGCTCCCATCTTTTTTTCTCATTTCCAACTGAAGCATTTGAAATTTAGTAATCTCAACCTGTTCGGATTTTTCAGTTTCTATGATCTTGGATAGGTTCTTCGTGGTCAGATCCCAGGAGGAGGGCGTCATCGTCTCAGAAGCCTGTAGTTTCAACAATTCTTCCGGTTCATATCCCAACAATATTTTTACAGATGGACTGACATAGGTGTAATTTAAATTCATATCCAAAACGAAAATGACGTCATCGACATGATCGGCCAGCAGGCGATATTTGTTTTCACTTTCCTTTAGTTCCTCATCTACTCGCTTGCGGTCGGTGATGTTATTCAAAAAATTCAGAGTAGCGGGTTTTCCCTTCCATTGAATAACAACCGCATTAATTTCACACCATATTACAGTTCCATCTTGGCCAATGACCCTGAAAGAATAAACAGGGGGAACTTCTTCACCTTTTATTCTTTTTATATGATGATCAACGACCATATTACGATCATCGGGATGGATAAAGTCTGTGAAAGATTTTAATGTTAATATCTCTTTGGAATATCCCATCATGCCGATAGCAGCACTATTGACAAAGACCACCTTAACATCCTGTGTGATAATGATTGATTCCTTTGCATTTTCTACGACCAGACGATACTGCTCTTCACTATCCTGTAGCGCCTCACTCACTCGCTTGCGCTCGGTGATATCACGGGTTACACCCAGAATACCCACGGGTTGCTGATTTTCATTTCTGATAACGGAAATATTCACCTCCGTCCACACCGTAGTCCCATCTTTTCGCGTCATTTCTAATTGAAGCGTCCGGGATATGTTAATCTCTCTATGTTCAGTTTTTTCCAGTTCCATGAACTCGGCTATGGTCTTCGTCGACCAGATCCCAAGATGAGGGAGTCAATGCTTTAGAAGATGGTTGTTTCATTACCTCTTTCGGTTCGTATCCCCTCAGGATTTTTGTCGATGCGTTGATATAGGTGTAATTACACCTATATCAGCCCATCCACAAAAATCCTGAGGGGATACGAACCGGAAGAGGTAATGAAACAACCATCTTCTAAAGCATTGACTCCCTCATCTTGGGATCTGGTCACGAAGACCATAGCCGAGTTCATGGAACTGGAAAAAACTGAACATAGAGAGATTAACATATCCCGGACGCTTCAATTAGAAATGACGCGAAAAGATGGGACTACGGTGTGGACGGAGGTGAATATTTCCGTTATCAGAAATGAAAATCAGCAACCCGTGGGTATTCTGGGTGTAACCCGTGATATCACCGAGCGCAAGCGAGTGAGTGAGGCGCTACAGGATAGTGAAGAGCAGTATCGTCTGGTCGTAGAAAATGCAAAGGAATCAATCATTATCACACAGGATGTTAAGGTGGTCTTTGTCAATAGTGCTGCTATCGGCATGATGGGATATTCCAAAGAGATATTAACATTAAAATCTTTCACAGACTTTATCCATCCCGATGATCGTAATATGGTCGTTGATCATCATATAAAAAGAATAAAAGGTGAAGAAGTTCCCCCTGTTTATTCTTTCAGGGTCATTGGCCAAGATGGAACTGTAATATGGTGTGAAATTAATGCGGTTGTTATTCAATGGAAGGGAAAACCCGCTACTCTGAATTTTTTGAATAACATCACCGACCGCAAGCGAGTAGATGAGGAACTAAAGGAAAGTGAAAACAAATATCGCCTGCTGGCCGATCATGTCGATGACGTCATTTTCGTTTTGGATATGAATTTAAATTACACCTATGTCAGTCCATCTGTAAAAATATTGTTGGGATATGAACCGGAAGAATTGTTGAAACTACAGGCTTCTGAGACGATGACGCCCTCCTCCTGGGATCTGACCACGAAGAACCTATCCAAGATCATAGAAACTGAAAAATCCGAACAGGTTGAGATTACTAAATTTCAAATGCTTCAGTTGGAAATGAGAAAAAAAGATGGGAGCACCGTTTGGACAGAAGTGAAAGCTTCCTTTATCAGAGATAAAAATAATCAGCCAGTTGGCATTATTGGTGTAAGCCGTGATATTACTGAGCGCAAGCAGACAGAGCAAACATTACGGGAGAGCGAGGAGCGGTACAGAGCTCTTTTCGACCGTTCGCTTGACCTTGTTTGCATCATGAATTCGAAGGTCAATTCACCGATGCTAACAGTGCCGCCTTGAGTCGGCTTGGTTATAAGAGGGAAGAAATCGGGTCCCTCAATTTTGCCTCGCTCCTGAGCGATGATCAGTTGCCGCTTGCATTCAAAACACTACAGGAAATTCGGGAAACCGGAACTCAAAAACTCACAAGTTTAGGTTGCGCATAAAAACGGCAGTACTGTGGACGTGGAAACGCGAAAGAAAAACCAACAATAAAAGCGGAACACCTATAGCGATCCAGGCGATCGCCAGGGACATCACCGAACGCAAGCGGGCGGAGGAGGCGCTGCGGGAGAGCAATGAGCAGTACCGCCTGCTGGCCGATAATGTCCATGACGTCATTTTCGTTTTGGATATGAATTTGAAGTATACCTATGTCAGCCCATCCGTAAAAATTCTCAGAGGATACGAACCGGAAGAGGCTAATGAAACAATCACCTTCTAAAACATTGACTCCCTCATCCTGGGATCTAGCCACGAAGACCTTATCCGAGTTCATGGAGCTGGAAAAAACTGAACATAGAGAGATTAACATATCCCCAACGCTTCAATTGGAAATGATGCGAAAAGATGGGACCACAGTGTGGACGGAAGTGAAGTTTTCCGTTATCAGAGATGAAAATCAGCAACCAGTGGGAATTCTCGGTGTAACCCGTGATATTACCGAGCGCAAAAAGGCGGAGGAGGAACTTCAACAGACTCTCGAAAGTCTCAGAAAGTCTGTTGGCACGACCATCCAGGTCATGGTATCCGCTGTCGAGACGAGAGATCCCTATACGGCCGGTCATCAGTTCCGGGCTGCGAACCTTGCCTGTGCCATCGCCACGGAGATGGGATTTTCCAAGGATAAAATTGATGGAATCCGCATGGCAGGTTCCATCCATGACATCGGGAAATTATCGATCCCCGCAGAGATATTGTCCAAGCCTACCAAACTGACAGATATCGAATTTTCCCTGATTAAAGAACACTCCCGGAGTGGATACGAGATGCTGAAGGATGTGGAATCTCCCTGGCCGCTGGCACAAATCGTTTACCAGCACCATGAACGGATGGACGGATCCGGCTATCCAAGAAATCTGAAAGGGGATGAAATTCTTATAGAGGCCCGCATTATGGCTGTGGCCGACGTGGTGGAAGCCATGGCCTCCCATCGTCCCTATCGTCCGGCTTGGGAATCGATGCCGCCTTGGAAGAGATCGAAAAAAATAAGGGAATTTTTTATGACAAGATGTCGCAGATGCCTGCCTGAGATTATTTCGGGAGAAAGGCTATCAGCTTACATAGGATAGAAAAACCAATCCTGTAAAAAAACATGATTTCAAATGGTAATTATCACACTTGCAACACGAAGAAGCGAGTTCTTATCAAAGACGTATTTACCCACATGTTAGGAGATCTTGCATTTGAATAAAAAACGTTTTTTTTATTCATTACCGATGATTCTTCTGCTGATCGTCGTTGTTGCCGGCTGGTTTGCCACGGACTATCTCGGCAATAGAGCCCGGCAGGAAATCTATCAGAGAAAGCCAAGCTTCAATATTAACCCTGTCCATCTATGTATCCT
Source organism: uncultured delta proteobacterium (assembly GCA_963710995.1). Lineage (GTDB taxonomy): Bacteria > Desulfobacterota > Syntrophia > Syntrophales > Smithellaceae > Smithella. The sequence goes on along the minus strand of CAVQCU010000140.1, from coordinate 4,435 downwards.
CTACATTCACAACCATTGAAGGGGCCGTTAAATCCCTGGCCGGATCTCCCTGGATCGCTCCCGCACTGATGTCTAAAAGGGATCAGGATATCGAACATGCCAATAGCACATTAGACAGATACAATTCTGCCATGAACGCTTCCGTGACCTATCTGATGGATGCCCATGGCATGACTGTGGCATCCTCCAACCGGAAAGATTCGGACAGCTTTGTAGGAAAATCCTATCGTTTTCGTCCTTACTTTCAGGCAGCGGCCAAGGGTAAACCCGGTCGTTATTTTGCGCTGGGCATTACTTCCGGAAAGAGGGGTTTCTATGCAAGCTACCCGGTTAAGAATCATCTGGGTAAAGTGCTTGGCGTGGTCACGATGAAAAAGGATCTTGACGATATGGGGGACTTTTTCAGAAAATACCCCTTTTGCTTTCTCATCAGCCCGGACGGCATTATTTTTCTGTCCAGCACCGGCAATGGTTCTGAAAAGTCTCTGGCCGCTCAACAAAATACACGGGAAAAATTGATTGCGTCTCGGCAATTCGGCAATAAACTCTCTGAAACGGGTTTTTAAAAAGGAAATTGCCGATGGTACGGAAGTCACTTTAGAAGGGAAGGATTATTTTGTCTCCAGGAAGGTGATTGACAGCGACGGATGGTCGATTGTGCTTCTTACCCCATAAATCGTGTCAGGATTTACAAATTGATCGGCATTCTGGCAACGGTTTTCGTATGCTTTTTAATTATGGTCTTTTCAGGCATTATCTACGTCATGGACCGATCCAGCGAGGCCATCCGGCACGCTGAAGAGAGCAAACGCCTGTTGCTTCATGCAGCCGGAGAAGGCATATTCGGGGTGGATACCGCGGGGCGGGTGATCTTCGTTAATCCTGTCGCTCTGCGCATGCTTGGGTTTACCGCAGAAGAGGTGTTCGGCCAAAGGGCGCACGCTCTCATCCACTATTCCCACAAGGACGGCTCCGCCTACCCGGCGGAAGACTGCCCCATGTATGCTTCCTACACCAGGGCTGCTGAAAACCATGTGTGGAGGAGGTGCTCTGGCGCAAGGAGGGCAGCAGTTTTCCCGTGGATTACTCAGCATGCCGATCATCAGGGACGGCAAAATCATGGGCGCAGTAGTGACCTTTCGGGACATCACTAAACGCAGGCGGGCGGATGATAATTTGAAGGAAAGTGAAAAGAAATATCGCTTGCTGGCCGATAATGTCCATGATGTCATTTTCGTTTTGGATATGAATATGAAATACACCTATGTCAGCCCTTCAGTAAAAATCCTGAGAGGATATGAACCGGAAGAGGTGATGAAACTATCAGCCAGGGAGACATTGACTCCCGCCTCCTGGGATCTTGGCCGTGAGGACTTTAGCTGAGGCTATGGAACTGGAAAAATCCGAACATAGAGAGATTCCTGTATCCAGGACACTTCAATTGGAAATGATACGAAAAGATGGAACCACCGTGTGGACGGAGGCAAAGCTTTCAATTATCAGAGATGAAAATCAGCAGCCGGTGGGAATTATGGGTGTAACCCGCGACATCACCGAGCGCAAGCAGGCGGATGAAGCACTGCTGAAGAGCGAGGAAAAATATCGGACCATTCTTAAAAACATCCAGGAAGGCTATTTTGAAGTTGATCTTTACTGGTAGCTTGACCTTTTTCAACGATTCCATGTGCCGAATCATTGGATATTTCCCAGAAGAAATGATGGGCATGAATAACCGTCAGTTTACAGACAAAGAGAACGCAAAAAAACTATTTAAAACGTTTAATGAAGTCTATAGCACAGGGAAACCCACCAAGAAGTCGATTGGCAGATTATAAGAAAAGACGAGACCAAAAGATTCATTGAAGTATCTGTATCTTTACAAAAAGACTCATCAGGCAAACCAATCGGATTCCGGGGTCTTGCTCGGGATATCACGAACCGCAAAATGATGGAGGCGGAAATCCTTCCCCTTTCGATCACCGATCAGCTCACAGGCCTGTATAACAGAAGGGGATTTTTGTCTCTTGCGGAACAGCAGTTAAAATTAGCAAAAAGGAATAAGAATGGAATGCTGCTCTTTTTTATCGATCTGGATGGGTTGAAATGGATTAATGATACACTGGGTCATGAGGAAGGAGATAAAGCACTCATTGAAACAGCAACCGTATTTAAAGAGACCTTCAGAACCTCCGACATCATTGCTCGTCTGGGAGGAGATGAATATGCCGCTCTTGCCATTGAGATAACCGAAACAAATTCCGAGATCATTACTGGCCGGCTGCAGTCTCTGATTGAACACAAAACAATCAGGAAAACCCCAGATTCAGCTTTCAATCAGCGTAGGCTACTCTTACTATGATCCTGAAAATCCCTATTCTATTGACGAACTCATCGCACGTGCGGATAAATTCAATATATGAGCAAAAATAAAACAAGAAAAGCCGACTTCGCAAACATTTCTCTTTCAAACAGTAATCCTCAATTTTGACGATCGCCCGCTACTGAAACTTAAGGTGTAGTCAACATTTGACATCTGCTCCGGCAAAGTATACATTTTACACAGTTCAACAATCATGGCGTGACATTTTAAATTAACTGGTATGGTGTCTCCGGAATATCTAAAGAAAAAATAAGAGGGCGTTCATGTGGATTAATAAACTGATATGCCAACTTCGCAAGACCGCATATTATATAAAAAAAAAGAAGGTGCTGGTGCTGGAGGGCGGAGGAATGCGCGGCATATTCACCACCGGTGTGCTGCAGGCGTTTTCTGACAGGGGGTATTTCCCCTGGGAACTAATAATAGGCACCTCAGTCGGGGCAATCACGGGAATGGCTTATGCGGACAGACAGATTCACCTTGCGCGCGACGCCTATTTTACCGAATTGCTCAAGGGCCAATTTATCAATATTTCAAATATACTCAGGCCCGAGAAGCATATCCTGAACCTCGACTGGCTGGTAGATAATGTCATCAAAGGTGACGAGCCTCTTGACCTGCGTTCCCTGAAGAAGGCCTGCCCCGTGCTTATAACCGCCACCGACTGCAAGCCGAACAACCCGCCGGAAACGGTTTACCTTGATTCCAGAAAGGACGATGTCCCGACAGCGCTCAAGGCCACCGCCGCGATCCCTTTTTTATACAGAGGGTTTGTCGAATATAAAAATTACTGTTTCCTGGATGGCGGCATCCTCGATCCGATCCCCTACCTCAAAGCCCTGTCGCTCGGATTTAAAGAGGACGAGATACTGGTGGTGCTTACCAGTAAAAAGGGATACAGAAAAAACAGAGAGTCTTTCTGGATCAAGTCCATCTATGAACATTATTACAATGATCCGCAATTCAGGTTTTTAATCGAGTCGTTGAAAACCAGGTTCCTTGATGACAATCAAATCATAGAGGATCTGGAAAAAAAATATAACGCTATCGACGTCATCTATGCCCCGAAAGAGTTTAACGTAGATCGTTTAAGCAAGGACGAAAAAAAAATACTGGTTGGATTCAACCAGGGAATATCAGCAGGGAGAAATTATTTAGAGGGACTTAAGGGATAGAATGAGACAAATATTTTTGGCCCGTTGTCCGAAACTATGATGAACACTTCTCAAGGTAGTATAGATTTTGGCTATCTGGATTTCGGTGGGGGCCGGGGATACCTGCCTGGAACCATTTTTCACCTCACCCTTAGGGATCATAGCCATCCCGAAAAAACATGGTCTGGAACACCGTTTTTTCCCCTTTGACTGACGTCCAATAGGCATTTAAGCATACTCCGCCAAGTCAGTTCGGAATGAGTCGCTGATTACCCTCAGGGGGATACATTCCTATGCCCTACTAAAAAAAGTTCATTCTACACGGTCGAATGCGGCTGCCCCCCATTTCTTATAATTTTGAGTAGCTATCCAGATGCCTGCACGTATGACCTGCCCCCCGAAAACCGATCCAATATTTAAGTTAGGATTGGGGTATAATAAGAAAGATATTAAAGGGGGTAAGAGATATGAGCAGAAAGCGATTTACGATGGAGCAGATTATTGGTTTACTTCGGGAGATGGATGTAAAAATTTCACAGGGCAAAAATGTTGGGCAGATTTGCCGGGAGATAGGGATATCAGAACAAACATACTACAGATGGCGTAAAGAATATGGCGGTATGAAGACTGTCCAGGTAAAGCGCCTTAAGGATTTGGAAAGGGAGAACTCGCATCTCAAGAAAGCAGTAGCAGAACTAACCGTGGACAAGCTGATTTTGAAGGAAGCTTTGGAGGGAAACTATTAAGCCCCGACAGACGCAAGCGCTGCGTGGAGCATGTGAGGGAGAAACTTCATATTTCCGAACGGCGTGTCTGTCGGGTGATAAATCAACCCCGGTCAACCCAGAGACATTCCACTATAGCCAGATGTGATGAGGGGCGTTTGAGGTCGGAGATTATT
>CAVQCU010000139.1:0-40067 GCA_963710995.1 uncultured delta proteobacterium | reverse complement strand
TGAACAGGGTCGCATTCATCATGTTGGCAATTTCAATGCCCTGGAAGATGAAATGTGCCTCTGGCTGCCCGGAGATCCCTCGCCTAACCGTATGGATGCTCTTGTATGGGCATTAACTGATCTCACGCTTAAACCAAGTATTGACTGGGTAAAGGTTGTCGGATGAATCAATCGAAAAGCAAATGGACAATGCAAAGACTTCTAAAAAGTGATGGCAAAATTCTAAATTAATATGAGGCACAAGTATTGGTGAAAGACAGGAGAATTTATTGACATATTTCGCAAAGTTGGATTGAAATAAATTCTCCTGTTAGCCAATAATGTTTATCGTTGAATCAAGCCGCTAAGCAATTTTGTCTAATATTTCTTAATATCAATATATAATCAAGTACTTGATTTTATATGTAATTACGCTATTATGACCTTAAAGTATTAGAGTGTTTTTAGAATTAATGATTACGTGGTTACGTCTTACATTTTCGTAGAGATTGATGATTTGAAAATTACAGTAAATAATATTTAAAAAAGATTGGGAGAACAGCACTTGGGTATTAATAGAAAAACAAATATAACAGAAATGCACAATACTTTAGCATGGAATAAAATAGGCATGAATGCCAGTATTGCAGGCAATTACAACTTTGCCATTGAAGTGTATACCAAATCTATCAATTTAAATCCGGATAATGCATATACATATTATTGTAGAGGGAGATTATATTTCAAACTCAACAAGTATATTAAAGCTATAGATGATTACAGCAAAATCATAGAATTTTACCCGCACGTTGCTTTTGCCTATAACAAAAGAGGGTTTGCTTATAATAAACTGGGTGAACATCAAAAAGCCATTGAGAATTACAATCAAGCTATTCTCCTTGAACCTAACTTTGTCAAAGCTTATTACAATAGGGCAATAGCATATTACGATTTAAACCAGTATCAGTTTGCCATTGAAGATTTCGATAAGGTCATAAGCCTCAAACATGACAATGTTTTAGCATATAACTTAAGAGGAATTACTTATTTCATCATGGGTAATGACCTTCTTGGCTACAGAGATGCGAAAAAAGCGTCTGAATTAGGAAACTCTGAATTGTTGGAATGGGCTAAAAATTACGGGGTGTAGCCATTAATCCAAAACATATAATCTTCAATCTGATTATCTCGTTTTTTTCTCGTTTTGTACGAGATTTTTTAGTTGAAGATCGAATTTTGGTAAAGAGACTGGTTCGCAGCAGACTACCAGCACCACCATGAATTCCCCCTCCAGAGACATTCTGCGGTCTATCCGCCCTGATGGGCGCAGTTGGCGGGAGTCGGCTTAAGGTGTTGACCGGAGAGACCAGCCTTAAACAGGTTTTGGCCATTATATTAGCTGTTTTCTCTGTTGGGTATTTTGCCGGCCAACTGAGGGGATTAGTCGAAACCTAGAAGTTGACGCTGTTTGGCCCAGTCCAGAGGCAAATCAATCAGCCTGATGAGTTTTTCAGCACTTAGATCGGCAGGCTGTTGCCCTGCTACGATACTCTCAATAATATTAGGGGCTAGGAAGGCAAAATTCACCACTCGGGAAACATAGCTTTTATCAACACCTTCCTTTGAAACAATTTCAGCCATATTCTTTACTTTTCCTGTTGTCAAATCATTAAACCATTTATGGGCACGAACAATGGTTTTCAGCAATGTCTGGTCCACTCTGACAGGTCCAGAACCATTAATTATAAGTCGCATCTCTATTCCCCGCCGTTTCATCTGCATGGGAATATCGCGGATTATGGTTGCGGGATTGTCTTTTACTTCCTGTGCAATGAGTGATGCCAGAGATAGTGTAAGGCGGATACCAGATTTTTGCAACTCTACTCGCTGGACAAATCTGTTTATTAAACCTATGGAATCTTGCTGTATCTTTTTTGCTTCATTGAGCGCAGCTGAAATGTGGTGTGTTAGAATTCCAGATTCCTGTAATGCGGTGGTAATGGCACCATTGTCGTGGAGGATTTCTGATGCTGCATGGGCAATCACCTGCTCAATTTCCTGTCCAGGTAACCGCCAACCGCTTGATGAAGAATCCTTCGGATCTGCCGCAAGGCCTTGGGAGATATAATAGCGATAACGCCTTCCCTTTTTATTAGCATAGACAGATATCAGGCGCTCACTAGAAATATCGAACAACTTGTTGGATAGTGGAAAGGAAACTATATGGTATGTTTTATGTTCTATCGATTTACTTGCCATATGTTGCTGCACCTGTTCCCATAATTCCTGATCGATGATTGCTTTATGCTGACCTGGATGACAGATTCCTTTATGTCGTATTTGCCCAATATAGATCGGGTTAGAGAGAATCTTATAAAGTATTCCTCTGGCAAATGAACAACCGCCTTTTTCTCCACGCACTTTGGAATGAATACCTTGTCTGTCCAGGTCTTCTTTAAGGAGGCGGACACATCCCAGTTCCAGGTAATGACGGTATATATATTGAACGGTTTTTGCTTCAGTAGTGTTTATTAATAGTTTGCGATCCTTGAGGTCATAGCCCAAAGGGACAAATCCGCCCATCCATATTCCCTTTTTCTTGGAAGCTGCAATTTTATCTCTGATCCGTTCGCTTGTAACTTCCCTTTCAAACTGCGCGAAGGAAAGCAGAACGTTTAATGTAAGTCTTCCCATTGAACTGGTAGTATTAAACTGCTGAGTGATTGAAACAAAGGAAACAGTATGCTTATCGAAACGTTCGATTATCTTGGCAAAGTCGGTTAATGATCTGGTCAAACGGTCTACTTTATACACGACCACTGCATTTACCTTCCCGGCATCAATATCTTCCAGCAATTGTTTCAATGCCGGTCGTTCTATATTGCCACCGCTGAATCCACCATCGTAATAATGCGTCTTAACAATGTGCCAGCCTTCATGCTTCTGACTGACAATATAAGCCTCACACGCTTCCCGTTGTGCATGAAGAGAGTTAAAGTCCTGATCTAGGCCCTCTTCAGAAGATTTACGGGTATAAATGGCACAGCGAAGTATTGTTTTGGTATTCATGCAACCTCCTGTTTCTTAAACCCGAAGAACAGAGGACCAGACCATCGCGTACCCGTGATGTAACGTGCAACTTCGGAGAGCGAGCGATAGTATTTGCCATTACACAGTACACGGCTCTCCAATATAATCACTTCATAGGTAACTCCATGCCACTCACGCAACATCCTTGTGCCTGGTTTAATGCTGATAGTAGGTAATAGCTGCTGTTTTGATGCATCATTGTTTTGTGCAGCTTTTTCCAGAAAGCGGCGTGTGGCGGGTTTCAGTCCGCCCAATGCCTTTTCCTGCATACGGTGAGCAACGGCATATAGTAGAAATTTATTTTGGCTTCCCACCGGTGGCCCTGTTTTATAGAGGCTCCGCCATTTTTCTACAAGTTCTTTGCGGTCAAGGGCAGAAAGACCAGCCAGTTCGTCAAACCTTACCGCCTTGTGAGATAAATGATGCTTCATATGCTTATGCGGTAAACCTGCCCGCGCTCTCCTTTTTCAGAGGCGATGGAGAGTCCCAGCCGCTTTTTCAATACTCCGGACATCATTCCGCGAACACTATGCCGCTGCCAGCAGGTCGTCTTGGCCATTTCATCGATTGTGGCGCCATCAGGACGTTTCAGTAGTTTAATCATTGTTGACTGTTTGGAGTTTTCCCGCATTTTGCTTTTTGAATAAGTGATTTGTTCATTGGATTCAGCCTGCTTCTTAGAAATAGTCTTATCCCGCTTCTCATTTTTCTTGCTCTTTTTGGTGTTTTTCATGACTTATCTCCTTTGGTTATGAAACGGCATTATTGCCGTTTCATGAACAGCAACGCTCTGTTCGCTGAGGAAATCCAGTCATTAATGAGGGTAAAATTTATATATAATTGGCGTAAAAAAAGACGATTTGCAGGGTAATTTTTTCAAAATTAACTAATTAATAAAAGTTAATATTTACGACAACCTTACAGGAAAAGTATTTCTTTCACCTACAAACAAATAAATTTATTAATCTGGGAAAACTAAAGATTGCCAATTGAAAGGTTCATCTTAGTGGTTCAAAACAAACTCTGTCTTTTCCGTTGTTCTTCGCCTGGTACATGAGCTGGTCAACCCGGTGAACAAAGGCCTTCATGTCTTCCTGCGGTTTGTACTGCGCAAGCCCGATGCTCACGGTCATATGTATGTCTTCTTTGCCCGACACAGGGGGAAAAATCTCTTTTTTAAATTCTGTTCTGATTCTTTCCGCCATAACGGCGCCATCTTCACCTGTGGACATGGGCAGGAGGATGGTAAATTCCTCGCCGCCATAGCGATAGGCCGAATCCGTCTGGCGCATACATCTTTTAATCACCTGGCCGAATCGCGATAAGACCCGGTCTCCCTCGATATGACCATAAGCGTCGTTTATTTGCTTGAAATCGTCAAGATCAAGAAGGAGAAGGGTCAAAGGCTGTTTATAGCGGTTTGCTCGATCGATCTCCATTTTTAGCTGTTGATAAAAATGCATGGAATTGTAAAGCTGGGTAAGATTATCGATAATGCTGAGTTCACGGTATCTTTTCTCGCTTTGCTCAAGTGCCTCCCCCGCCTGCTTGCGCTCGGTGATGTCACGAATCGATTCAATGGCACCGATTATCTCGCCTTGTGAATTATAAAGGGCTTCGGCTCTGCCGGAGGTAAATGTATTTCCAGTCCCCAGATTGGGCATATAGGCTTCGCCGGAAATGGTGTTATTGTGCCGCGTGATGACGTCATATCTGCCTTCGATCTTATCGTTGGGTTCCATGGCAAGGTCGATCAGGATGGGACGACGTTCGCCGTAGAAGGGCAGCGCATATTCATAGTCGCCTTTGCCGAGCATGTTTTCCGCTTTCACGCCGGTAAGATCCTCCATGTCGCGATTCCAAGTTGTAACATTTCCATGGCGATCGATCACCATCATTGGATCGGGGAAGAATTGAAGGACCTGATCCAGATGCCTTTCCGATTCCTTAAGCATTTGTTCCGCCTGTTTGCGCTCGGTGATGTCCTCGATGGCCAGGAGGATGATCTTGGAGTCTATGTCTTTCCGATATATTTGGCGGGCATTGAGCAGCATGATTTTATGACCGATGTTCTGAAAAGTATGTTCAACCTCGAAGCCGTTGAATACTTCTTTTTTAGGAAGGATGTTTTCCAGCAGTTCCCGAAGTTTAGGGATGTCCCATTGTCTGTTTCCCAGGTCATAGATGAAACGTCCGATCGTATTAGCGGGATTTATTTTAAAAGTTGCGTAAAAGTTGCGGTTGACCGAGATTATTTTCAGATTAGCATCCAAAACTAAAAGGGGTTCTCGAACAGTTTCCACAATGCTTTCGGCATAGCGAGTGACTTCCAGGGCCACAAGTTTAGCCGATTTATTTTCGGTTATTGATTTTTCCAGTGCGGCACATTGCGAACGCAAATCCGTCAGTTCAATTACGAGTTGCCTCTTTGTCTTCTCGTCATCTTTCATAAGGTCACTCCCTAGAGAGGATGCTTAAAACACAAAACCCCGCTCTTTTTGAGACACGAGGTTCATTAATTCAATCCATACAAACCTCACGATAAAGGTTGAAGGGCTAATGATCAAACAACTTTATATTCTTCATTTATTTAGTATAAGATAAAGTTGTCCGCAGGATTTTAAGAACCTATTATTTTTAAAATCATTTGGTCAGAACTTTTATCATTTCCCCTGCTTGATTTACCGTAGCAATGGGATGAGATGCAAAATAGACAAATGGAGTATACTGTTGGACTGCTTTGATAACTTCTACTTCAGTCCCCTGAACGACTGAATATCCGTGATTTTCGCCAACAAATAATCCCCAATCCTTGAGTATGCCTTTTTTTATATCCTGCTTAATCACCTTCATTAGTATCTTAAATTCAATCCCACGCTCTTTTGGATCCACCGGTATTTTTGTCCGGTCAAATTCCTAAAGCAATAAATATTTTCCCATAGCTCGTCATCCTCTTGATTAAGTTTTACAGACGGTTGAAGTGCGATAAGCCAATTTATCAGCTGTCCCTACGCAAAGAATATTTCAGCATAGGCAAGGACTATAGCTTTATGTCTTTGTCTTTCCGGGTTGGCTTGATTGAAGGTACCAATACTTAGCCTCCAAGGTACCAATAACCCCTTGGAGGCTAAGCATTGGTATCTTCCTATAACTCCTTTTCACGGTGGACTCCAGAAGTTTGAGGGTTAGGTTGATGTGTGAACATTTGCAAACAAATAAAATAACTGCTATTTATAGACAACGTTGTTTTAACGCAGCCAAGAAATTAAATATTTTCTTTAAACACAGAAACGTACAGAAGGGATGGGGGAAACGTACAACTTAAAGTGACTTATAAATATTCCTTTTTTTATTTTTTATCAAGTAAAAATAAAACTTCGTATAGATTTTTCTCATAGGGTGTGAACGGTGTTTATTACGAATTGAAAGCAAGTATATCCGTGAAAAATCCTAAATGCTCACTTACAGGAAGAAGTGCTTGTTGAGTTTACTCATAAAGTTTCAGTGGTGGGCAATCGTCTGGATTGAGGATTACTGTTTGTAATCATGTACAGGATTTGTTTCTCCATCTTATGTAAGCTGATAGCCCTTTTTCCGAAATAATCTCAGACATGCATCGGCGACAGTATTATCGTAATGGATTCCTCTATTCTTTTCGATTTCGGCCAGTGCCGCATCTATTCCCAAGCCGGGACGATAGGGCCGGTGGGAAGCCATGGCTTCCACCACGTCAGCCACAGCCATAATACGGGCCTCTATAAGAATTTCATTCCCTTTCAGGTTTCTTGGATAGCCAGATCCGTCCATCCGTTCATGGTGTTGGTAAACGATTTGTGCCAGCGGCCAGGGGGATTCCACATCCTTCAGCATCTCGTATCCGCTCCGGGAGTGTTCTTTTATCAGAGAAAATTCGATGTCTGTCAGCTTGGTAGGCTTGGACAATATCTCCGCAGGTATCGATAATTTCCCGATGTCATGGATGGAACCTGCCATGCGGATTCCATCAATTTTCTCCTGAGTCAATCCGATCTCCGTAGCGATGGCACAGGCCAGATGCGCTGTTCTGATCTGATGACCGGCTGTATAGGGATCTCTCATCTCTACAGCGGCTACCATGACCTGGATGGTCGCGCCGACAGACTTTCTGAGACTGTCAAGGGTTTCTTTCAGTCGTTCCTCGGCCTGCTTGCGTTCGGTGATGTTCCTTGTCACTGTTAATATTCCGATCGGTTTGAAATTTTTGTCCCTGAGAAATGATGCCGCAAGCTCCACCCAAATAGTAGAACCATCTTTACAATACTCCTCTAGATCAATCAAAGCGGTTCTCGCTGGATCGGCGGTTCCGCTTGACTCCAAGGCCATTTGATCGGCAAACATCTTACTTGCTTGTTGCAGAGAGTCGGGTGTCAGCGTTTGATACAACGTTTGCGTCATCGCTTCTTGAACCGTGTAGCCACGCAACTTTAGTATTGAAGGACTAATATATGTCGGATTGAGGTTTAGGTCAAATATGGCGATTGTATCCGCGGTGTTTTCAGCAATGAGACGGTATCGTTCTTCGCTTTCGCGCAATTCAACTTCTGTCTGATCCCGCTTGACTCGCGTGCGCAGCGCGGTGATACCAAAGGACAAATCGCTTGCCAGTTCCTCCAGAATCCCGATTTCGTAAGGCGAAAAAGAGTTGATCTCAATGGAATAAATCAGGAGAACGCCGAATACGTTCGCGTTTTCGTCCTTAAGGGGCAGGGCTATCGCGGAACGATAGCCGCGCTGCAAGGCACTCTCCTGCCATGGAGCCGTTCGTGGGTCAGTCGAGAAATCCTGAATATAGACTGTTTTACCGCTTCGGATGGCGGCTCCCCCGGGATCTTGTGCGCGTTCCGCATCGTCCGCCCAACTGAGTTTGGTGTTGGTGACATACCCATCATCGAACCCGCCCCAAGCCACAGGGCACACGGTTTTCTCATCATCATACTCGACATATCCCACCCAAGCCATGCGATAGCCGGCCTTGTCGCAAATGATGCGGCAGATGTCGTTGAGCAGAGCCTGCTCGTTTTGTGTACGCACCAGAACCTGGTTACAGCTGCTGATAGCTCGCAGTTCGCGATTCAAACGATGCAATTCTTTCTCCGCCTGCTTGCGCTCGGTAATGTCATACACTAGCGAGAGCATAACTTCTTCATCATTGAGCCTGATGATTTCGCAGGACAAAAGGATCTCTTTGACCTCGCCGTTTTTCGTACGGAGAAGAACCGGTTCATTGCGGATGGAACCCTGTACGATTAATTTCTGCAGAATAGGTTTACGTTCGGAAGAAGTATGCCAAATTCCCAGTTCCCGAATCGTATGGCCGATCATTTCTTCCCCGGTGTAACCCACCAGTTGCAGACCGCTGTTGTTGACATCGATGTAGCGCCCATCAGAAATTGTGCTGATATAGGTCGGGGCAGGGCTCGCTTGAAAGACCTTAGAAAATCGTTCTTCGCTTGCTCTTAAGGCCTCATCCGCCTGCTTACGTTCGGTGATGTCTCGAATATTACATTGCACAGCAATCGTCTTGTTTACGAGATATATATCCGTATGCATTTGCTGCCCGGACTTGGTTGTAACCGGAATATCAGTGTAATTAATAATGCCGTTCTTGTTCAAATTTTGCATTATCATTTGGAAATCAACCATATCGAGCATAAAACCAACGTCCTGAAGTTTATTTCCGATGATCTCCTTTGTAGAATATCCCAACATCTTCTCGGCAGCCGGATTCATATGTGTTATCTTCCCTTCGCGTTTTTCGAGAAGCAATATCCCATCACTTGCAGTCCTAAAAACACCCCTATAGAGTTCTTCAGACTCCGTTAATATGTCTTCCAATCTTCTACGCTCGGTGATGTCCTCGATGGCCAGGAGGATGATCCGCTCTTTTCCCAACGCTCGTTCAATTTGCCTGGCATTCAAAAGCATGATGCGCTTGCCAATAGTAACAAAATCGTGTTCAACCTCATAGTTGTCAAAGGTTGTCTTTTGGGGAATGATGGCTTCCAGAAGTTCCCGCAGTTTGGGGATGTCCCATTGCTTATTACCCAGGTCATAAATAAGCTGTCCCACGGTATCTTCAGGTTTTACCTTGAAAAATTCATAGAAGGAACGGCTGGCGGTGACCACCCTTAAATCGTTATCCAGAACGATTAAGGGTTCATGTATGGTGTCGATGATGCTATCTGAAAATTCTTGGGATCTTGTTGCGTTTTTTTTCACGACCCTTTTCTACCTCCCTGTGCACGGTGATGCCTTAAGCTACTTATTGGCCAAGGTCATAATTTATGGGACTGTGCTTTCTTTTTGGTTTCTTGGTATTATTAGCTTTTCTCATGATCACTTTCTACATTTATCTTTCATTGTTTTTTCTTCACGTTTTCCAGTTTATCATTTGCCAATTTTGCAATTACCTTCGGAATCATTTCGATTTCCATCACTTTATCAAAAAAATAATCGGCTCCCAGTTTTTTGCATTTTTCCCGGTAATGGGAATAGAAATAATTGGTCAGCATGATGACCCGGATTGGCAATTTATTCGCCCTGATATCTTTTAAAACATCGAAACCGCTCAGGCCGGGCAGACGTATATCCAGGATCACCACATCAGGATTTGTTTCCGAGATGTATGTGATGGCATCCTTGCCATTGTTTACTTGCCCGACTATTTCAACATCGGCAATATTGATGAGCATTTGCTGCAGTCCATCACACACGATCTTCGAATCATCAACAATAAGAACTCTCATGGCAGACCTCAAGGTAGTAATTTTGATTTTAGGTTATCATTTACAGGGAAATTTTTCTGTCAGGGAAACCTGATTTTTTTGTAGGGGAATCCCTACAAGGAATGTTGTGATCGGAGGAATGTTTAATAACAATGTTTAGATGAGTTTATTTTCCAAGGCATAACGGGTCAAATCCGAATTGGTGCACATTTTCATCTTTTCCATGATGCGGCTGCGGTAGGTGCTGACCGTTTTTTCATCGATGCAAAGTTCACCCGCAATACTCTTTAGGGACTTTCCCTGGGCAATCATACACAGGATCTGAAATTCGCGGTCCGAAAGGTTTTCATGAGGCGGTTTATCACAGGCATCCAGACGGGAAACCAGTTTCTCGGCAAGAGACGCACTGATATACTTATCCCCGGCAGTCACTTTTCTGATGGCCTTAACCAGTTCTTCCGGCGCTCCCTCTTTCATCAGGTATCCCGAAGCGCCGGCCTTGATGAACCGCAAACCATACTGGTCCTCTGAATGCACGCTCAGAATAAGGATAGGGAGGTTCGGATGCTCATATTTTAATTGTTTCAACACATCAAAACCATTCCTGTCGGGCAACGTGATATCCAGCACCACGAGCGTGCAGTCCGTCTTTTGAACAAGCGAAAAACATTCCCCGGCGTTTTTTGCTTCGCCGGCGACTTCCATATCCGGCTCGTCTTCGATAATCTGCTTCAGGCCGCGCCGCACCACCGGATGATCATCGACAACAATCACTTTGATCATGATGGTTCTCCCTGTATTAGTGGTATTTTGAGGATCAGGGTGGTTCCGCCACCGGTCTCACCACGAATGGAAATTTCTCCTCCAAAAGCCAGAACACGTTCTTTCATGCCCAGCAGACCGAGGGATTCCGGATTCATAATTTCCTCCTCTGTGATTCCCCTTCCGTTGTCCCTGATCTCCAGAAAAAGACTTTCATCCCCGAAAAGACTTCTCTCACCCTCCCGCAAGAGTACGATAACCTTTGTTGCACCCGAGTATCGCGCCACGTTCGTGAGCGCTTCCTGAAAGATGCGAAACACGGCAATGGCTGTGTCCTTTTCCACGTTAACATATTCGCAGGTGGTGGTGAACTCATGCGTAATTTCAGTGCGACCGGTAAATTCCGACAACTGCCACTCCAAAGCGGCTATCAGCCCTAAATCGTCCAAGATGGATGGCCGCAAATCTGTGGATATACGACGTACTACGCTAATCATATGGTCTATCAACGCATTCGCTGTCTGAATCTTGTCCATCAAGGCAACGCTTTCTTCACCCCGGACTGCGTCGTCAATTTTGCGTGACAGCCAGGAGAGATCCATCTTCAACCCGGAAAGTCCCCCCCCATTTCGTCATGAATTTCTCGCGCAATTATGGTCCTCTCTTCTTCGCGTATCTTTTGCAGTCGCTTGGCAAGCACCCGTAACTGCAAATGAGAAGTCCTCAATTCCTCCTCGGCCCGCTTACGCTCGGTGATATCCTGGGCGGTTCCAAACAGTTTAGAAATAACACCTTTTGAATCCATTATTGTAGTACCCAAGGCATGCATCCACTTGATCTCTCCGCTGGGTTGTACAATCCGAAACTGTATATCGAAAGGAGCACCATCCATACTGGCTTTTGCTACTGCCTCGTTCAATATTGGCCAGTCATTCGGGTGTAAATGAGTTTCATGGTTAACAAACGATGGTTCATTGTCTTTTGGATCAAGCCCGAAAATGCGGAATATTTCATCCGACCATATTGGTGTACCGATCTTGGGGTCTAGCTCCCAGTGGCCTATGTGAGCCACCTTCTGTGCCTCTTTGAGAAGGTGCTCGCTGTCATGCAGTGCCTCCTCCGCCTTCTTGCGCTCGGTGATGTCACGGATGGCTCCAAACCTGACAATACGTCCTTTGTATTTCATCTTTCGAGCGCGTAGCTCCATCGGAAATCTTGTCCCGTCTTTCCTGATCCCAATGGCTTCGTACGATTCCAAGCTATCTGCTGTTACTTGTTTTTGTACGAACTCTAAAAATTCAGGAGCAAAAGTCACGGAGATCATCTCCTTCCCAATCGCTTCGTCCGGTTCGTATCCAAACATTTTGAAATATTGGTCGTTAGCATTGAGGAGGACACCTTCCTCGTGAATGGCAATGGCTTCAAACGCTGCTTCAGAAAGAAGACGAAATCGTTCTTCACTCTCCCGTAGGTCTTCCTCTGCTCGTTTACGCTCGGTGATGTCTTTGGCTATAGAGAAAGCATATTGAACGCCACCCAGAATAATCACAGAGGTTGATAGGAGCGTGGTTAAAATATTTCCAGTTTTTGTACGATAAAGCACTTCGTAATTTTCAAATTTCCCGTCTCGTTTTAATTTATTCACAAACAGCGTTCTTTCTGCCGGATTCATCCAGATACCAAACTCGAAAGATGTCTTACCGATGACGTCCGTTTCCGTATAGCCGAACATTCTGGTATATCCTTCATTGATCGCAATTATCTTACCGTCATCAAGAGTGGATATAAAGGTAGCATCCGGGTTGGTGTGGAAGAATGTCCGGTATTTTTCTTCGCTCTCCCGTAATAAATCCTCCGTGTGCCTGCGCTCGGTGATATCTTGATGCACAGATATCCACACTTCGCCATATTGTGGATGTTTGAATTTTGAAACATGGGCATAACACCAGAACGAGGTTCCATCCTTTCTGATATTATGTATTTCACCATACCATACTCCCGCTTGATTAAGACTTATGATAATCTCGTTTGCAACATCCTCAGAGGTTTTTTCGCCAGGAGCATTGATAATACTTACATGTTTGCCAACCAGTTCACCAGGATCGTAACCAAACATGCTCTCAAAGCGTAGATTTGCATAAACAATTACGCCTTCATCAACGCGAATCAGAATTACACCTTCTTGCATATTTGCCAAAATCTCATTGTCAAGACGCAGAACGTCGTCCAGCCGCTTTCGCTCTGATTCCGATTGTTCTAGTTCTTGAATCAGGACATGTTCTGTCTTGGATTGATCTTTCATAGGATTGTTCCCTAGAGTGTTGAAATGATCTGTGGGGTTGGAAAGTTAACTAGTAACTGCCATGACCGGGTAATGGTTCTCAATCATGTCCATATGAATTCATCTATCTGATAATATGCGCTTATTCTTATAATATGTCAATGGAACATTGGCCACAAAATGTAAGTGTCGATATTTGTTGTTGGATGTTAATTCTGTTTTTTACGTATTGAAATGTTGCATATTTATGAGGTTTGCCGATTTGTGGATTTCAGGAAGTAATGTGTAATTTGGTTTTTTTAAGAAAATTATTTTTATGATTACATACATAATCTTAAAAATACCTTTTTTTAAAGAAAATATATGTAATATAATTCTTGCCAATTGATGGTTGCATAGTGATTCCTTAAAAATTAAAAAATAAAATTATGACTTCAAACAAAAAAATCATACAACATCTGTCAACAAATGATCTGGTAATGTCGGCTTTGATAAAAAAGATCGGCCGCATTGATTTACGACCCAGAAGAATCCAACCATTTCAATCCATCGTACATGCAATTATTCATCAACAATTAAACGGCAGGGTAGCAAGGGTAATTTATGACCGATTCATCTCACTGTTCGGAAACGGAAATTTTCCCACGCCCGAGCAAATAAAAAAAATGGATTTTGAAATTATGCGAAGGTCAGGACTATCAAAACCTAAAACAACATATATAAAAGAAGTTGCTGAAATGGCCTTGACTGGTATGGTTCCGTCGCTTGAGGAATGCGATGAGCTGAGTGACGATGAACTTAAAGACCAACTTATTAAAATAAAAGGAGTTGGCCCCTGGACGGTCGAGATGCTACTGATTTTTAATTTGGGACGTCTTGATGTTTTACTTGAATAATTGGTGGTTAGTTCATGTCATGTTGATGGTGTGGATCTTCAGTAGAAAGTCTTTGAACTGTTCCTTTGTCGTCTTTTTTATTGATTCGAGTCGAACAATCACTTCTTTATTATAAAATGTATATCCATTTTCTATTTTATCCGGATTATTATCATCGTCAATGAAGCGCTCCATAAACTTCATGGTGAACATTTTCGCTTCTTCTTCGTCTTTTGCAGTTACTAAATAATGATGATATTCTTGGTCTTCATTTTGTGTTTCGCTAATTTTAACCCTATAGTCAGACATAGTATATCCCCATCATTAAAATGTAATGCTACTTCATATTCTCGATACGTTCCCTGAGAACAACCAGAAGCGTTTTCAGATCATTCTCACTAAGTGACAAAAGAAAATTCATGTCCCTGTCTGTTTGCATCAGCTTCAGCAGCTTTTCCAGAATTTCATTTTTTGTAAGATCGTTCATATTGCCCTGCCAAGCGTGATCTGATGAATGTATATTGATACAAAAATAATCGATTATATTCAATGATAATATTAACTTTTAGCTAGAATATAGTTTGATAATTAATATTTAAAATAAAAGGCATAGCTTTAATTTATGGTAACATATTGAAATATAATGAGTTATTAAGAGAATATTACTTGCGGGCTGAGCCACTTCTCCATTCACCACATCCGTTTTCAAAAGTCATGGGCCAAACACTGGTCCGCTCATCATCTAATTCATCACCGCCACACCAACACTAACTTCGGTGTTACCACGCCTGCGTGGGACGTATTGCTGGGCACTCGGTACGTGTACAATCGTAAAAAGTAAGATCGGGTGCTATTCTGTTAATGGATATGATTTTACAATTGGTAGTATTCACCTACCAATTCACATTTATTTAATCACCATTGTTTTTGGAACTAAAACTTGTAATATAAGAACCAGTCGAGATACACAAGCCGGCAGAGGGAATGAACAATAAGAAAGGAGAATACTATGTTGTGGACAATAGCTGTAATACTGATAATTTTGTGGGCGCTCGGGTTGGTGTCTGGCTATACGTTAGGTAATTTTATTCATGTCCTGCTGGTCATTGCCATTATCGTTGTGGTGATACAAGTCATTCAGGGGCGAGGATCTGAATAGATGATTTTCTAAATAAGAAATTACTCAAAGAAACAAGAGAACTTATTTATAAAGCAACAAAGGGGGTAAGAAATGGGAAAAGGATTGAAGGGATTTAAAGGCTACAGGGGAGATATAATTAAAAGTTGTGTTTAGGAATACAGGTGGTGTATCCACCGGTTAATTGTTTCGCGACAGTTGACCGGCCAATAAAAAAAGGAAAGGATACACGCACCATGAAGAAAGATAACGTAGTAGAGATAAAAAAGCCAGAGACTTTTATTGATGATCCATTAACAGAGATTTTACAACAAGGAGCCAGAAGTTTGTTAGCCCAGGCATTGGAAATTGAGATTGATACTGTTTTAAATCAATATAAAGATTTAAAGGATCAAAGGGGCTATCAACGGGTTGTACGCAACGGATATATGCCTAAGCGTGAAGTTCAGACAGGTATTGGCCTCGTACCAGTGGAAGCTCCGCGGATCAGAGATCGGTCGGTGGATCGATCGAATCGGATAACATTCAGTTCGTCGATTTTACCGCCGTATTTGCGGAAGACCAGGAGCATGGAGCAATTGATTCCGTGGTTATATCTGAAAGGCGTTTCCACCGGAGATTTTAGCGATGCCTTGGCAGCATTGGTCGGCAAAGATGCACCGGGATTGTCTGCCCCCACGATCAGCCGGCTCAAAACGGTTTGGCAGCAGGAGTTTCATCAATGGCAAAAACGCAGTCTTGAAGGAAAATGTTACGTATATTTCTGGGTGGATGGCATTTACTGCAACGTGCGCATGGATGATAAACAGTGCCTTTTGGTCATTATGGGTGCCACGGCTGATGGTGTAAAGGAACTGGTGGCCATAGAGGGTGGTTTCCGAGAAAGCGAGATGTCATGGAAGCAGTTGCTGTTAGATCTGAAGTCCAGAGGCCTGACCACCGCTCCACAACTGGCGATTGGCGATGGCGCACTGGGTTTCTGGAAAGCGTTGAGTAAAGTCTACGACGGTACCCGTTGGCAAAGATGCTGGGTACACAAGACTGCTAATGTTCTGAACAATTTGCCAAAGAGCCTTCAATCCAAAGCGAAATCCAAATTGCATCAGATTTGGCAGGCAGCCAACAAGGATGAAGCCGAGCGTCATTTTAATGATTTTGTGAATACGTATGAAGCAAAATATCCCAAAGCGGCCCAGTGTCTGGAAAAGGATCGAAATGCTTTGTTAACTTTTTATGATTTTCCCGCTGAACACTGGCGTCACATTCGGACCACGAATCCGATTGAATCGACTTTTGCGACGGTTCGGTTGCGAATGAATAAAGTGAGAGGCTGCTTTTCTGCGAACACGGTCATCTCAATGGCATTCAAATTATGTCAATGCGCTCAGAAACGATGGATTCGTCTACATCGTCCGGAACGCTTGGCTGATGTTGTTAAAGGAGTGAAATTCGTTAACGGTATGGAGGAAAAACGGATCGCCGCCTAAATTCTTCATACACAACTATTGACTATAGCTCGCTACAGGGATTATCTATCCTATGCTCAAGTATGTTTATCTTGGATAGACGATAAGGACCATCAAAAACTTTACGAGATGCTACTTAAACGGAAGGGAGAGATAGAACCTCTTAGTTATATGCGGCAAATGAGTTTCCTTACTCATAGTCAGAATTAAACCAAAGGAGAGTAATTTAAGCCCGAAGTCATGTTGTCTGGTGAACTAAGAACATTCCTGGGGGGACGTGGATCCGTGGACCATAAACAAAAAAAGTACCTGCAGAAGAAGACAGAAAGAGTAGTCATATTGTACGCAGGTATCGTAAACTATTTATATTTAACAAATCATAAAAACTGAAAGGAGATTGAAAATGTCTGTAACCCTACCTTTATTGCCTTATGGAAAAGATGCTTTGGCACCATACATCAGTGCCAATACACTGGAATTCCATTATGGTAAACATCACCAAGCTTATGTTGATAATTTAAACAAACTGATTGCCGGTACTGATCTTGCGGAAAAATCATTAGAAAATATAATCAAGATCGCAGCCGGAGATACTGCCAAGGCTGGTATTTTTAATAATGCCGCACAAGTATGGAATCATTCCTTTTACTGGCAATGTCTGAAGAAAGCTGGAGGTGGTACCCCCACAGGAACTATTGCTTCCAAAATAAATGCAACATGGGGAAATTATGATAAATTCTTTGAAGAATTGAAAAACGCAGGCGTAACTCAATTCGGCAGCGGTTGGGCATGGCTTGTTCTGGATGGAAAAAATTTAAAAATAACAAAAACGGCAAATGCCGATACGCCCATAGCCCACGGCCAAAAGGCGCTCTTAACAATTGATGTCTGGGAGCATGCTTATTATCTGGATTATCAAAATCGAAGGCCGGATTATCTTGCCGCCGTAATCAAAAATTTGATTAATTGGGATTTTGTCAACGCCAATCTCGGTTGATAAAATATATATTATATCTTACTGAAAAATATCATGATGGTTTTTTCTGACAGTAAGAAATGTCTTACAAAAGTAAATAAGAACCTAATTTTACGATTTATCAAAAGCATGGATTAGGAGGAGGAAAAGATGAAGAAAATACTATTTGCGCTTTTCATTGTTATGTTTTTTGCAGGCTATGCCCTGGCTGATGAAATACTAATAAAGGTAAATCTGGTAACTGAGCATGGTATCGGCAAAAACATTGGCACTGTTACCGCCACAGATAGTCAGTACGGCCTTATTCTAACCCCGCAACTCAGTGATCTCTCTCCCGGCATGCATGGATTTCACGTACATCAGAATGCTGATTGCAATCATGCCATGAAAGATGGCAAGCATGTTGCGGCTCTTGCTGCAGGTGGACACTATGACCCCCTTAAAACCGGCAAGCATGAAGGACCATACGGGAAAGGACACCTGGGGGACCTGCCAGCCCTTTATGTAGGGACGGACGGCAAGGCAACAATACCCGTTGTCTCACCGCGACTGAAAGTTTCAGACCTTAAGGGGAGATCATTGATGATTCATGCGGGCAGCGACAATTATTCGGACTATCCCGAGCCTCTTGGCGGTGGCGGCGTCCGAGTTGCCTGCGGCGTGATACAGTAAAACTGGGGTCACCACAGAATTCGGATTGTAAAGCACGCTAAGCTTTTCTCCCCTGCCGTCGTCCCCAATAGCAATAGATTAGCGATGAATGATTCAATATTTATCCGTGAATATCGTAAAGGGGCCAGCAGCAATGACAAAAATCCTATGGGGATTTTTCCCTTTATGTTTAGTTTTATCCATAAATTGAGGACGTAAAAATGACAAGACAAGAGCTTCTAAAAGAGAAAGAAACCGTATCATATATGATATTGGGAAATATTCAAGAAAAGCATGACCTTAACCAACTTGCCAGCCTATTGGCACGACAAGCATGGTTAAGTTCAGAAATCAGTGAATTTAGTGTGCGAGAAAATACTATGAATTAGTCTAACAAATAAAAATATTTTTGATATCTCAATCGGCTCAAAACGTAACAAATGTAAAAATATTTCCAACCATGGGAATCATCATTACAAAGGATTTAAGCGGAGGTGAATTATGCCCAAATATGCTACTATCCTGGAAGATATGCTTGCCGGTATCGGAATTAACATTAATGGTAATAGTCCTTGGGATATCAGGGTCAACGACAACAGAACCTATACGCAGGTCCTGCGTAACAAAAATTTGGGACTTGGTGAAGCCTACATGGAAGGATGGTGGGATTGCTCACAATTAGATGAATTTATTTGCCGGATACTGAAGGCTGGGCTGGATGCAAAAATTAAAGGCGGGCAACTATTACGTCTGATGAACTTACAGGCATTAATTTTTAATCTGCAATCTAGACTGCGCTCACGCATAGTAGCCGAACAACATTATAACCTCGACAACGAACTCTTTACGTTAATGCTTGATCCTTATGTCCAATATAGTTGCGCCTACTTTGATAAAACGGATGATCTGAATCAGGCGCAACTCCGGAAACTTGACCTGCTTTGCAGGAAGCTGAACATCAGTAGCGATGATAATGTTCTGGATATAGGTTGCGGTTGGGGCGGACTGGCAAAGTACATTGCTGAGCATTATAATTGCAGAGTAACCGCGATCAATATCGCCGAAGAGCAAATCAGTTATGCCCGAAAGCTTTGTAAAAATCTGCCGGTGGAAATAAAACAGGTAGATTACCGTGATCTTACCGGTTCATATGACAAGATCGTGTCAGTTGGAATGTTTGAACATGTCGGTCCTAAAAATTATAAAACATTCATGAAAGTCGTTCATCACTGTCTAAAAAATAACGGCGTCTTTCTTCTGCAGACTATCGGATCCAATGAAACCGAAGTTGCCTGCGATCCTTGGTTCCACAAATATATATTTCCCAACGGCAAATTGCCCAGCATTGCCCAAATAGGCAAGACGATTGAAGGCCTGTTTGTGATGGAAGACTGGCATAATATGGGTGAACATTATGAAAAAACTCTGCTTGCCTGGCATAAAAATCTTAACAAGGCATGGATTCAGTTAAAAAACAAATACGATGAAAAGTTCCGGCGCATGTTTGAATACTATCTGCTTTCCTGTGCCGGATCATTCCGGGCGCGTCAAATGCAGCTCTGGCAGATAGTATTTACCAAGTATGGTGCGCAGCAGCCTGTTTGTAGATAACCGGAGTGCAAAGGATAACATTGATATTACATAAAAAAGATAAGGAGAATAATTCATGGAAAAACTTAATTTGACTTCCCAGGAAAAAGACAAGCTATTGATGGTCCTTGAAAGATACCTACCGGACATCAGAAGTGAAATCGCGCACACGGATAGCAAAGAATTTCGCAAAGAACTGAAAGAGCGTGAAGTCTTCATGATAGATCTCATCGGGCGCCTGAAACACTGAACGCTTTTTTCTGAAGAAATTACCGTTGCTACTCAAACCCCGAGTACGCCGCCGGGCATCGGTATCTTTTTCCCACCAATCCCCATTGTCGGCTTTGGTGGCGGTGGCTTTAAAAAAACAGGATTTTTAGTTCTGATTTAACCAGTTCGAAAAGCGATTAATAAAATGAAAGTAAAGAATTTTATTCTCAATATGGTCTCAATATAGAAAGAAATTAACATATGCCTAAAGTAATTGCCTCTATTCAAAAAATCCCATACAGAATCGAAATATTATCTACAACTAAAAATGTAATCATAGCTGATGAGTCCCTTGATAAAGGTGGAAAGAACACGGGATTTTCTCCAAAAGAATTATTGGCGGCTGCGTTAAGTGCCTGTACATCCGCGACTCTTCGAATGTATGTGGAAAGAAAAGGGTGGAAAATCGCCGAAATAAAGGTGGAAACAGAATTAACCGAGGCTGACAATAAAACTACATTCAATCGGAAAATTGAATTCAGTGAAAAAATAGATGAAGAAAAAAGAAAGCGATTAATTCAAGTGGCTAACGCATGTCCAGTTCATAAGATTTTATCAAACCCGATCGAATTCAAAACGGAGATCTTGTAATTCAATGGATGGTAAAGGCATCAATTATTAGCTTTACATGATATTTTAATATGAAATCTCAAGAAATATTTTGGATGGGGAGATCTTCTATACCTTGAAAGAAGCAAAGACGTTAATTGAAAAATGGCTGAATTCTAACTTAACTTGTGGTACAAGCATATGGGGCAAGTCAGCCCAGGGCCTGCCTCGCCTCCTCCTTCGATTGAAAGATGTGCGGGGCCAATCCACGGCTTTTCAGTTCGTTTCCCAGTTTCATGCGTAGGAACGCGCTCGTCGTGTAGCGTGTCACATCAGTATAGAACTCGGACACCACGTACTTAACCATGCTAATGTAGTCGTCCTCCAGTTCTGGAATAATGGAGAAGTTGTCATAGTTGACGATAGTTTTGACCCGCTTACCGATGGGCCGACAGATTTCTTCTACCCGATGTTTGATTTCTTCAATATCCTCTTTCGTTCGAATGGCCAACCCTTCAAAGTTATTAAAGAGGACATTAGTCTCCGGATCGTATTTCATACGCTCAGGGATGGGAATATAGAAGAGGTCTTCCTTGATTCCCATAACGGGCAGTTTGAAGATCCGCTCGTCCATCAGGCGCAGTCTTTTGATGATGGGCTGGAAGTCCATAAAGGCTAAAACATCTTTGTCCAGATCAATACCGGAAGCGATTTCGATCAGTTCCACCCCCTCAGGGGTCAGTGTGAAGACACAGCGTTCCGTCACATAAAAAACGTGCATTCGATTTTCCTGTGCAGTTTTTCCGCTGAAAGTTACCTGCTCCACGTCGTGGATGCATTTTTTCAAGCCACCCTCTTTAACGATGCAAAGTTTGCCGTCCTCCACTGCCACCTCTGTATCGCCGGCCGTAAAGGTTCCTGCAAAAATGATTTTCCTAGAGTTCTGGGTAATATCGATAAACCCGCCGCATCCCGCTATCCGGGGCCCGAAGCGGCTTACATTGACATTACCGTGCCGATCCATCTGGGCCATACCCAGACAGGCCAGATCAAGACCTCCGCCATCATAAAAATCGAACTGGTAGGGCATATCGATGAGGCAGTCCATGTTCGTTGCCGCACCGAAATTCAGTCCCCCTGCCGGAATGCCCCCGATGGAACCTGCCTCTGTCGTCAGGGTCAGGTATTCGAAGATTCCCTCCTCATGGGCAACGCTGGCCACGCCCTCAGGCATGCCGATTCCCAGGTTGATAACCATGTTAGGCTGGAGTTCAAAGGCCGCGCGTCGGGCGATTATCTTGCGCCCATCCATCTTAAGGGGTTCGATGCTGTCGACCGGAACTTTGAACTCGCAACTGAAGGCCGGATTATATGGCGTTACATAGGTCTGTTGATGGTTTTCCGGCCGGGCTACCACGACGCAATCAACCAGAATGCCCGGAATCTTGACTTGCCGGCTATTCAGGGCATTGCGATCGGCGATCCGCTCTACCTGGACGATAACGATACCGCCGGAATTTTTGGTGGCCATGGCAATAGAAAGGACATCCAGCGTGACCATCTCCTTCTCCATGGTAATATTGCCGTCCATATCAGCCGTCGTTCCTCGCAGGAAAGCCACCTGGATCGGAAAGGTCTTGTAGGCCAGACATTCTTTCCCGTCAAAATGTATGATTTCCACTAGATCTTCTGTGGTGGCGGCATTAATCTTTCCCCCGCCGTGCCTCGGATCCACAAACGTTCCCAGGCCTACCCGTGAAATCGTCCGGGGATTGTTTGCCGCTATGTCACGGAACAGATGGGTCAAAACACCCTGGGGCAGGTTGTATGCTTCGATCTTGCCGTCGAGGGCCAACTTCTGAAGCTTAGGCGTAAGACCCCAATGGCCGGCGATGACCCTCTTCAAGAGCCCATTATGAGTCAGGCGATTGACGCCTTTCTCCTTTCCATCGCCAATCCCGGAAGCGTAAATCAGCGTCAGCTCACGGGGCTCACCAGTTTCCAGAAACCGTTTTTCCAAACCGATGATTAGCTCCTCCGGGATACATCCGCCGACAAAACCGTCAAAAGCCAGCGTATCGCCGGATCGGACCACCTGCATGGCCTCGGCCAGCGAGACAATCTTTCCCCGCTTCATCTTCTTTTTTATATCTTCAATGACCGGACTGACAATGGCCTGGCTGTTCATATGCAAAACTCCTTCGGGATTGGATCTTTATTAACTTCATTGTTATAATGAAACATTTCGTCGCAAAAGAGCATTCCGCCAGGAGTATATAAATTTATCTTGGTAAATTGAATTATAATTTTAACCCTTTTTTGATCTTATCCAGCATATTCTTTTCGGCGTCATCGCAAACACCGTCCACTAGGCACAGCCTGCGGGCGATGCTCAACGCTTCCATGCGATCGTGCTTGTCCTTGATCAGAGCTGAGAGGGCGTCAATGGCCTTATCTTCGTTCGCCTGAAGGAGGGCAGTCTGTTCATGCATGATTTTTTTGAATATCGACGGACGTATTTTGCTTAATACCTTGTGTGTTTGGGCGATCTTATCGGCGATTTCAAAATGCCGCCGTTTGATGTCCTTGCTGGCGTTAGCCACAGCCATGTATATGCGGATCAGTCCCGCGGCAGGACCTCCTTCTTCCATGGCTTGAAGTCGCTTATCGTAATCGGCTCTTTCATGTTCCGGAACATTTACGACCGGTTCTACTTCGTGTGTCGGAAAGAAAAGCTGCAGCCAGTCGCTGCCGTAAATCTGTTGAAACAATAGTTCCTGGTTGAGATCACGGTAATCGCGATAAAGGTTAAGAGCGTGGTCGATGAATGCAGCAAAATCTTTTTCCATGGCCGAAAAGGGATTATCCACCGAGGCGGGCTTTCGGTTCTGGCGCACGATAGACGCAATAGTTTTGATCGGACGCATCAGAGGATTGATGTCGGCAAATAAATATCTTTGCATACGCAGCGGATGCAGGTAGCGGATAATTTCCGCGGAAAGTTCAGTAGTCCAGAATTTCACCCAGGGACGCATCAGCAGTTGGTATATGTTGTCGTTGGCCTCTGATACTTTGGCGACGACGCTGAAATCCGATTCGTACGCATTTCCGTATTCATAGGCGGCAATGTCGGTAAACGTGCGCGGTTCAAATTGTGTGGAAAAATTTCCGCTCTTGACATCACCTTTAATCACCATTTCATAGAGACCAGGCGGCAGAAAATCAATCATGTCAAAGTTACCGATAATTTGTTTATGTTCTTTTTTGGCTACGGAACCGGCAACGAAAATGCCCAGATGGCCGATTTCCTTGTGAACGATGTAAATAATGACCTGTCCGTGCCGTTTGATGTCTTCCACGGAGTCGTAAACACGGGGAATCCAGTTGAGCGCCTGCTGGGCCGGCGCGATGTTGTCGCCCATCGACGCAAAGACCAGAATCGGACTTTCAATATTTTTAAGGCTGAGCTTTTGCCCTTCACGCAGCTCCAACTCGCCGCGCTCCAGTTTGTTGCCGACAAAGAGATTGCGAACGATATAATGAATTTCATCGGTGTTCATCATAAAGAATCCGCCCCACCATTTTTCAAAGGTGAGATAGCGTTCCTCCTCCGTGTCCACCTGCGAATACACATTATACTGCTTTGTCCAGTATGTATTGGCCGGATTCAAAAGCTCCATGTTCAGAACCAGGTTCGCGCCGTCAAACACTCCATTGCCCAGATCGCTTAAAAATGAATTGATCCACACGCCGCCTAAGAGTCCTCCCCTGTAGCGCATGGGATTGACACCCGCAATGCCGCTCCAGTAAGACAAAGGCGCGCCGTTCAGCACCAGTGGTCCCGCGATGTCAGGATTGTCCGCGCAAGCCAGAGCGGCTGCCCATCCCGCCTGGCAGTTGCCAATGATGGCCGGCGCATCGGCGTAGGGATTTAATTCGACAACCTTCTTAATGAATATTTTTATGGCTTCAATTACATCGGGCAGAGTTTGGTCGGGGATGGGGTCTGTGTAAAATAGGATGAAATAAACCGGGTGGCCGTAATCCAGAGCCATGCCGATTTCCGAGTCGCGTTTCGACCCCCCGATACCCGGGCCATGACCGGCGCGCGGATCAATGATCACAATGGGCCTTTTGGGTTTGGTCCGACGTGCCTTGATTTTTTGATGGCGATTACCATTATCGGAAGGTAAATCTTTATTACGGCGTTCTGAAATTCTGACTAGTGCGTAATTGGAGGAATGCTTAAAAGTTTCGGCATTGAGGATCAGTTCATAATTAAACGCCAGCACCGGCGGCTGGCCGCTACGGATATGTTTGATGTAGTTGTTGCCTCTTTTACGGAGAATATCCGTAAAAATAGTCGACCGCTGAATGGAATCCACGATGTATTCGCTCAGATATTTTTGCCAATCGGACCATTGCTGAACATGCTTATTATCAGGTTGTGTTTCCATAAATATTCTCAAAGTGCCTTGGCTCGGCCTGTACAAAGTGATTGGCAACTTGTGGCATGATCGATAGAGATTATATATAGTATCATTCCGAAGCGGAGCTTATAGGCCACTATTGCCTAGCGTCAGGATAGTACGACTTTCCGCCGAGGTAAATTCTTTACACCAGAGGCAAAGCATTCCTTATGGCTGTCGATTCTGTAATGTAATCGATAGTCTCCACAATCAGTCGGGTGCCCAGACTTATTTCTTCTGCTTTCCTGCAATAGAGAAAAAGTCTTTCATGTGACTCATGTTCTCATCGGCATATTTCTTGAATTCGTCATAGCCTTTTTTATACAGACCAGCCAATTCTTCCGTGGCTTTCTTGAAATCCTGGGGTATCCAGTTTGCCTGGTTTAAGAAAGTATTGAACATCTGTTCGTTTTGATCCTTAAACATGTTCTTTGGGTCGGAGTTTAAAAATGCTTCTATCTTAGCGTGTCCCTCATCCATGGCCTTCTTGAATTCGTCACGACCCTTCTTGTACACATCGAACCACTGGTTCATAACCTTTCTGCCTTCATCTCCCATACCGGGGTTATTGTCGATGAAAGTCTTCAAAAGTTTTTCCGCCTGATCATGAAATATGGCCATTGTTGAAAAGCTGTTATCAAGCGCTGCCTTGTGTAAATCCATAATCTGTTTTACTATTTGCTTGTTGTCCATTGTTGCCTCCTTTTTTTGTAAAAAATATTGTTTTGATTATTTCATTAAATCTTTGAAAATCTTCTATATACGCAAAATTAGTCCACTAAATACTAAATAGCAATAAGAATAGAATAATAGATAATTGATAGGTAAAAACTACTACCTGTGTAATACTATTGGCCGCAATGCCGCCTGGTCATTCTCCCATCTAAAGTTTTTTAATATCTACAATGTTGCTGACCCCTTCCAGACCGGCCGATTTTTTTTGTTCAGAGGAACCGGTTGGTTTAGCGATGGTTCCTGATAAAAATCTTCGACCAGAGCCAGATATTCAGCAAGCAATTTACGGCTGACGACAAAAATATGCCCAATATTTTTCTCAATTGTCCGATTGAGGCCCTTGCCGGTGAACTTGACATTACTTTTATCCACCTGCCCCCACGTCTCACCGGCCACGCAAGAGCCTGCGGGCGCTATGGGATCTCTTGAACCTTTGTAATCAAAAATTCTGACCCCGGCTTTTTTCAATATAGACATATTGACCGGTTTGCCATCAAACTTAGGATTGGTGGAGGAAAGACAATATTTCCCTTCATAAATCTGATTGCCCATGAATATATTTTGAATCCACTGAATATGAGCGTTTATGGGGAATTTAGTTCCATGTGTCAGCCAGTAAAGGAAAGGCGCTGCGTCTGTAATCGATTCTTTTGTTTCCGCGCGTCCATAAAAACCTAACACGACAGTATATTGCACTCCAGGCTGTATTTCATTCATGCCCGCTTCAATGACCTGCGGCGGAATATTGACTGAGCCGAAGAGTTCTTTCATCAGGTAGGGATCATAATCGCGGCGGATGAGCGAACGAATCGGAAAATGACCGCTGTCTTCATCATCAAACTTCACCGGTGAAGCCATCAGAGCTATTTTCTTTATATCCATCGGCTTACCGGCAGCGAAAAGTTCTTCTGCCCGCCTAGCAAGATAAGGCAACATGAGTGTGCCGCCCATGCAATATGCCATTACATATATTTCGTTCAGTGGATGCCTCTTTTTGATTATGTCGAAATAAAGATCAGGAATCGTTTTCCCATAAAAATCAAGTCCCAACTCGGTTTCCTCCCAGCCCGGATCACCGTGATCAACCATATAAATGACATAACCTTTTTTAAGTAATGCTTCGATCACAGACTTGCCGGGAGCAAGGTCGAAAAGTTCAGGTTTGTTAATGAGCGGTGTCGCCATATATATAATTTTGCCGTTGGGTTTAATGCCGTGAGGAATCGTATAATGACGCAAACTCACCTGATGAATTTTTGATCCTTCAACATATTGATAAGCTGAAAAACCAATGTTGCCAGATGTTGCTCTTTCGGAATATTCTTTGATGTCAAAAGCGTTGGTATCATAAAGATTTTCCAGACGAATATAGTTTTCAGCAAGATATTGCTCAAAAGAAGTCATTAATTTTCCGTCTGGATTTTTTTTGGCGAAGGGCAAATCACCATTGGCAAAAGTTTGTTCCGTGATCAAAACCACCAGGCACTTTAAGAGCTCTTTCATGGCTTTGAGGCGCGTCAACCCGATATTATTGTATTGAGATTCCAGTTGGGAAAACTCATCCATATAGTTTTTTAAAAATTCTTTACCTTTTGACGTGGTGCAAATCATCCGGGCTTTTTCCCGGTTGAATTTACCGTCTTTAATAAAAAAACCGGTTAAAGTGTAAAGAAGCCGTGAATAGCTCTTGTATATCCAGCCGTTCATATCGGCAATGGCGTCAGGATTTCTGGACGCTCCAACGGCCAGGCGCGCACTGGCTTTCACTTGCCGCAGTATCGAGTCAAGTATCGCACTTTGCCATAACGCTGCGATTGTTAAGGGTCCGAACAGCCACATCTCCTTGCTGAAGGAATCAAGGGCTCTTTTATAACCGAATAAACTTCTGATCTGCTGGCCGATTAATTTGCTTTTCCAAGGTAGGGCTGTCGAAATGTTTTCCGTATTATCGGCAGGGGAAAAACCGAAGACATTCATCAGTTCGTCCGGTGTGATCTTAGTTACATTATTAAGCATAATTTAACACCTCCATAATCTAACAAAACATCTTCACTAATTAAGTTTCATAATACACAATTATCACACGTAATTCAGGAAAAGATATTGACAAATATTATACTCATTACTAAATTAAATACAGTTTTTTAACAGTCAAGAGGTGCTTTCCTTAATAGTTTTTCAACGTAAGGTGAAAAATGGCTGACGAAGACAAACAACATCCGTTTAATGAATCTTCCGTTTTTCCATGGTTGCAGACAGCTTTGGATATGTGGCTCAATACGGCTAAAGCAACACCGCCAAGCCCGGATAATGACCTCGATACACAAACCGCCAAACAGAACCGCTTTACGAAGCAGTTGGATACTAATTTAAATCTGTTCAAATCTTTTTTCCGGATGATGAGCGAGCCGGAATCCGCCTCTGCCGCGGCCAATTCCTTCATCGTTTTGCCGGAAATTCTCCTTAAAATAGCCGAATCTGGTTTTGACGCAGCTCTTCAAATACAAAATCATTTGATAAAAAAAGCAGGCCAGATCGGTAAAAGCACTGAAGCGTATAAATTCGACAATCTGGATCAGGAAGTATTTGAAGGGCTGAAGGATGTTTACGAAAAAGAATTGCGGCAGTACCTTAAAATTCCTCCTCTGGGACCGACCCGTTTTTATCAGGAACGATTCAATGAAATGCTGGATAAGTACAATCTCTTTGAGACTATGCTGGCTGAATTTTTTTCTGTCCTTTATTTACCGATGGAAAAGTCTTTCAAAGTTTTTCAGGAAAAACTCCAACAGATGGCCGAAGAAGGAAATCTTCCCAAGGAAACAAAAGAAAGTTACGCAATATGGATAAAGATTCTGGAAGGCCATTACATCAATCTGTTCAAATCCAAGGAATACACTGATGTGTTGCATCGTACGCTCAATCAGATGAATGATTTCATCATTGTCAGGAATAAAACCCTGGAAGATTTTTTCCAATTGTTGCCTATAGTAACGCATAAGGAAATTGATGATTTATACAAGGAGTTCCACTTGCTTAAAAAGAGGGTAAACAAACTCGAAAAACAACTTGATATTTCGCCGAACACTCTGACTATCGTTAAGTAGCCAGTCTACTTATATTTGGTGGTCAGTGACCAAAATTTTTCGGAGTTACGATTTTCTTATGAATTCATCAAAAATTCCCCTGGATCTAATCCTGGAAAGAATGGCCGAAGACGCGGAAAAGGTGCAGCAGCGCGTAACCAAGGCATCCGAAATTTTGCAGGGGCAGCTCAACTATGAACTCGGCTCGACGCCTTATGAAATTGTGTATGAAGAAGACCGGGTCAAGCTTAAGCACTACTCTCGCAATGAGAACGCTGAAAATAAGTTAAAAGCACCACTACTGGTAGTTTACGCACTGATCAACCGCGAAACCATGCTGGATTTACAACCGGACAGAAGCGTTGTCAAAACGTTTCTTGAAGGAGGCATCGATCTGTATATGGTGGACTGGGGATACCCCAAGCGCAAAGACCAATTTTTGACGATTGATGATCATGTCAACGGCTACATGAATAACATCGTCGATTTCATCCGTAAAAAACATAATATCCCTAAAATCAACTTGATGGGCATATGCATGGGTGGATCGTTTAGCATAATGTATTCTGCGCTTCATCCCGATAAAATAAAAAATCTTATCACCACTGTTACACCATCAAACTTTGAAACAGACAAGGGGCTTCTGCATATATGGATGAAAGATGTCGACGTGGATCGGATGATTCGTACATTCGGCAATATTCCCGGCGATCTGATGAATTTAGGATTTCTTCTGCTCAATCCCGCGCGTTTGATGATAGACAAATACGTCGGTTTTATGGAAAATATGGACAACAAGGATTTTGTGGAAAACTTTGTGCGGATGGAACGCTGGATTTTTGACAGTCCCGACGTTCCCGGAGAAACCTTTCGTCAGTTTGTCGAAGACTGCTACAAGAAAAATTTGTTGATTCAAAGCAAGATGTTTCTGGACGGCAAGCGCATCGATTTAAAGAAGCTGACCATGCCGCTTTTGAATTTTTTCGGCGAGTATGATCACCTGGTGCCGCCTACGGCCTGCAATATGCTGTCCAAAGCGGTTGGAAGCGAGGATGTGGAGGATGTCAACCTGGAAACAGGACACATCGGCATTTATGTGAGTTCTAAATTCCAAAAATTATTCGCGCCTAAAATTGTCCAGTGGCTGAAAGATCGCGATAAGGAAGATATTGCCGCTTCGAAGACGGAATTCGAGCGAAAGACCGTCAAGAAAAAGTCTGCTAAAAAAGAAAAAAAGTCAGAAGCGCCAAAAATAATCGATCAGAAAATGCGCAGGAAATATAAATTATTAGTCATCTAAAATAATGTTGAAGCCTTATAAAAGGGAGATAAGAATATGTCAACACAAGAAGGATATTTTCGCAGTTTAAGTAAATTAATTCGGGAACTGGCAGCGACAGATGATCAAAACGGGATACTCAACTTGATTGTTTCTGCGGCGGTGGAAACATTAAAAGCCAAGGCGGCAGTCATTTTTCTGAATGAGGAAGATTCGCAGGATTCCATACGCAATGTCGCGGTGGCGCAGATCGGACTTTCGAAAAAGTACATCCACGCGGGAACAGCTCACGCCGTTAAGATTAGTCCGCAATTACTTAAAGATGGTTATATGTATTTTAGAGACGCCACAACAGATAAGCGGCTGATGAATCATAAAGCGAAAAAAGCGGAAGGCATCGGCTCAATTTTGACCTTGCCCGTGATGGATAAAGGCCAAATGCTGGGTATTCTCAGCCTATACACCAAAGATATCCGCAAATTCACCAAAGAGGAAATAGATTTTCTGTTCATTCTGGCCGAGCAGGGAGGCGCCGCAATTCAAAATGCCAACCTGATTCGAAAACTGCGCAATCACTCACAGATATTTCTGAAACTAGCCGCGAGCATATCATCAAGTCTTGATGTCAAGACTATTTTGCAAACCATGACTCAGGATCTGGTAAAAGATCTGAATATCAAAGCTGCTTCAGTAAGACTGCTGGACGAAAACACACGCACAGTGAAGCTGGTTGCGAGTTTCGGTTTGAGCGAAAAATATCTCAACAAAGGACCGATTATGGCGGATAGAAACATTGGGAAAGCCCTGAAAGGAGATATTATCGCCATTAGAAATATCTTTGAGGACGATGGTATTCAATATAAGAAAGAAAAAAAAGAAGAAGGCATTGTGTCCATGCTTTATGTTCCGATTAAATCAAAGGACAATGTCATTGGCGTGCTAAATGTGTACAGTAGCCGGCCAAAGGAATTCACTGAAGATGAAGTCCTTCTGGTGACCGCTCTGGCCTATCAGGGCGGATTGGCCATAAGCAACGCCTGCACGTATATGATAATGCAGGACGATATAAAAGATTTGAAGGAGAATATCTATAAAAGCTGGTTTTAAATTTGAAGCTTAAACATGGTATTTTATTTGCCGGTGTTATTAAAACCTATCGGGGGGTCGCATCGTCATGATTGCAGGAAAAAGTATTGATCAGATTAAGGTAGGGGATACGGCGGAATTCGCCAAAACAGTGACGGAAACGGATATCTATTTATACGCGGGCATAACCGGTGATTTTAATCCGGCGCATGTTAATGAGGTCTACGCGAAAAACACTTTTTTTAAAACCCGAATCGCGCACGGTATGCTCACGGCAGGATTCATCTCCGCCATTATCGCTAATCAATTGCCCGGTCCGGGAACCATCTACCTGAAACAGGATTTGAGTTTTCTCGCACCGGTACATATCGGCGATACCATTACCGGAAAGGTTGAAATTATGGAGTTGATACCGGAAAAAAATCGCGTCCGTTTAAAAACCACCTGCAGTAATCAGGACGGCGTGATTGTTATTTTAGGAGAAGGACTTGTCAGCCCGCCGAAAGCGCCTAAGGCATAAATTCATTATGCAAGTTTCAGCCACCTTGTTTCTGAAGATTGAGTCTCACTGAAAAAGCCGCCGAGACTTATCGCGACGGCTTTTTTAAAAGAGATGAAATCTTTTTACTTTGACGCAAAAAATACTTCCACTTTTTTGAAATTCTCATCTGCGGCCTCCTTGAATTCCTCACGGCCTTTTTTGCATGTTTTGATCCAGTCATTGACCGCCTTCTTGCCTTCTTCCGGGAAAAAAGCAGTCTGATCCATCATAGCATTTACCATTTTTTCAGTCTGATCTTGAATAACTGACATCGCATCAAATGAGTTATCAAAGGCTGTTTTGTTAAAATCCACAATTTGCTTGGCAATCTGTTTGGGGTCCATAGTTTCCTCCTTATTATATTTATTCTTGTTTATATGTTTTATTTTAGACTTCATGGTAGTTTACTCTTTATCTATTTTTTAGTCTTTGATTTGGATGTTTCAACTCCTGATATTAAAAACTCTTCCATCTTCGAATAATTCTGATCGGCAGCTTCTTTGAAGTCAGTATTGACCTTTTTATAAATGCTTGTCCATTCGTTAATGAATGACTTTGTTTGAACCGGAAGCCATGGGGCCTGTTGAAGAATATTATCCAGAGCCTTAGTCGTTTGTTCTTGCAACATAAGTACCGAATTGAAACTGGTCTCGAATGCTGCCTTATGGTAATCAATCATCTGTTTGATCTTTTTATTATTTTCCATCATAAATACTCCTTTCATATTTTTTGTCTCTGATTGTATTATAAGTAGCATTTTTCGTTTGTCAATAGAAATAATGTTGCAATGCAATAATATTTATATAGGTATAATTATCTGGTGATAAATCATAATTATAGTATATAATACAATTAGTTAAATAAATATTCTTCTCCACCGCGTCCGTTTTTGTAATTATTTTATGTTGCAATATATTTAATAATTTAGTAAGAAAAAGCCAAGGAGTATAATCATGGAAGATAACACGCTTTTGCTCAAAAAATACACTAACCGCCGGTTATACGAAACGGAAAAAAGCATTTATGTTACGCTGGATTATGTAACTGATATCATCCGTCAGGGCCGGAAAATTAAGGTAACGGACGCCAAAACCGGCGAAGATGTAACCTCTGCGATTCTTACACAAATTGTTTTCGAAGAGGCACGCAAAAAGAAATTTCTCCTTCCTACTCCTCTGCTTTACCTGATTATTCAGTATGGCGAAAATGTGTTGACTGATTTTTTTGAGAAGTATCTGGAGCAAACCATTAAGAATTATCTTTTATTCCACAATATGGCTGACGATCAATTCAAGAAGTGGCTTGAGTATGGTGAGAGTTACTCCAAAATGAATCCACAGACTATAGCCGATCCTTCCACATTCAAACCCCTTTTTGATTTATTTGCTGCTACTGCTAAAAAAAATCAACTGAAAGACGACAAATCTTAAATGGTAATCGTTGAAGTTTGTAATATTAGCAATGATACATATAAACACTGTTACGCGCCTAAGGAGAGAATCTATGACAACCGAGTCCTTTGCAGTTAAATGGCCTTATCACTATGAACCCCGCAATTGCCCAATTCACGTTCAAAACGAACTTGATATGGCGGCCCCGCAAGACCGAGTTTGGGCCTGGCTAATTCGGGCGCCGCTTTGGCCAACGTGGTATTTCAATTCCGCGAATGTGAAAATTATCGAAGGGATCGATCCAGTCCTCAGGAAAGGCTCCCGATTCCGTTGGAAGACATTCGGTGTAACGCTTGTTTCTACCGTCCTCGAGTATGTTCCCAATGAGCGTATTGCGTGGGATGCTCACGCTTTCGGCGTTGATGCATATCACGCATGGGTATTGCGGCCATCCGCTAAGGGGTGTCATGTTCTTACCGAGGAAACACAGCATGGTTGGATTGCAAGACTTGGCATGCTATTTATGCCGAACCGAATGCATAAGTTCCATCAGCTATGGCTTGAGGCACTCGCAAGCAAGGCCGGTGCTGGATTGCCACCAACCGCATAACCTTTCGGCCCAGCGGATTGCCTAAATAGTTGTAGATGACTTGTCTCATAATATAAAACTAACAGTCCGATTATTTATCAAAGTTAACAAATTGTTCCTTTTTGGCGCTGCAAACAGGGCATTCATCGGGCAGGACGCCGTCGGCGACATACCCGCAAACTTTGCAGACATAGTAAGTCGTTTCTCTTTCTTCCATAAAGTGCGACATGGCCTCTTTATAAAGTTTGGCATGAGTCTCTTCCACATCCTTACTCTGGCTGAAATGCAGCACAGCTTCTTTATTGCCAGCTTCTTCCGCCAGTTTAACAAATTGATCGTAGGCGACTTCGGCAACTTTTTTCTCCGATTCAAAACTCGCAGCCAAATTTTCTTCCGTGCCCTTGATTTCCCGGAGCACCCTTAAAGCTCGCGCGCCGTGAATTTCTTCCGAGAAAGAAATGACACGGAAAAGACGGGCCATTTGTTTATAACCCTCATCTTCAGCTTTTTGCGCGTAAACTTTGAGCCGCAAAGCGGCCTTTGCTTCTCCGGCATAAGCCTGATTTAACGCTTCTTGAATTTTATCCATTTATTTATCCTTTATTTAATATTTAATAAAATCTTTATTTCTTCCGGTTGAAACTAATGAACCCATGAAAAGTTATATAATTATCAATCTTCAGACGACCTTGAAAAAAGATCCAGAGGCAAATCCCGAGGAATGAGTCGTACTTTTAGTGTACGTCGCAATGACGAGGGATGTAAAGAAGCATATGGACTCATTGTGCCCTTCAGGGTATTTTATGATGTCGTCATAGTTATTCTGGAGCAAATTCACTCTTAGCCGCCCCGCAAACAGGACATGTCCAATCTTCCGGCAATTTTTCAAAAGGTGTTCCGGAAGGAATACCGCCATCAGAATCGCCCTCGGCCGGATCGTAAACATAACCGCATATACCGCAAACATATTTTTTCATTTTTTTCTCCTCAATATTTTTCTTCCGCCGTTAATTAGAAGCCTCTCTTTTGAGCAGTTCCGCCGCTATAGTTTTTCCCAACTCGTGACATTTTTCTAAGACACCGCTGTCGGGCACATTTTTAACCGATATAGATGGCGTCGCAACTTCCACTTTCATTTCTTTTAATATGGCTTCCAAAGCCCTGACTGATTCTCCGCTCCAGCCGTAAGAACCGAAAGCCGCGCCAATAAGATTGGCCGGTTTCAATCCTTTTAGATAGGTCATTACATCCGCCATCTGCGGCAGAATATTGTTGTTCAGGGTTGGCGACCCGACGATCAACGCTCCGGCATCAAGCACTTCATAAACGACCTTACTGCGGTGAGTTTCATTCATCGACAAAAGTTTTACCTTGATGCCTGCCCCAGCTAAGGCTTCAGCGATGGCACTTGCCATTTTCTCGGTAGAATGCCACATAGTTCCATAAACCACAACCGCTTTCGCTGCCGGCTTTTGCGAAGCCCATTTTTTATAAAGATCAATAATCAAGCCGATATCCTTGCGCCAGATTGGCCCGTGATCGGGAGCGATAATTTTGGTTTTCAGTCCCGCTGCCGCGACCTTTTCCAAAGTCTTTAAAACAATAGGCGAATAAGGCAGAACAATATTAGCGTAATATGTCGCCGCCTCATATTCCAGCGTCGCCGCCGGAATTTCGTCGGCAAAACGCTCCAGCGTCGCTAGATGCATACCGAAAGCGTCCTGCGAAAACAAAAGCTGATCCTTGGCCAAATAAGTAAACATGCTGTCCGGCCAATGAATCATGCGTGTTTCCATGAAAGTCAATTCCATATTACCGAGGCTTAACGTCTCACCGTCTTTCACGGGAATTATTTCATGCTGGTCATGGAACAATTCTTTCAACGTTTTTACGCCGATGGTCGAAGCGAACACGTTTTCAGGTTTGATAAAATCAATTACTTCGGGCAGACAGCCGGAATGATCCATTTCGGAATGGTTGGAAATAATATATTTTATTTTGGAAGGCTCAACGACGGATTTAATACGAGAGAGCATTTCATCTTTGAACGGTGCCTTGACCGTATCTATTAAGGTAATATCATCAGCCATGACCAGATAGGCGTTATAGGTGCTGCCGTGAGGTGTGGTGTATCCATGAAAATCCCGGATTGTCCAATCGATTGCGCCGACCCAGTAAACATTC
The DNA here is from genome assembly GCA_963710995.1 of uncultured delta proteobacterium. Classification (GTDB taxonomy): domain Bacteria; phylum Desulfobacterota; class Syntrophia; order Syntrophales; family Smithellaceae; genus Smithella. The sequence continues at coordinate 4,316 of CAVQCU010000139.1, read as the reverse complement.
TCGCTGACCTTAATAGCTGAATAGATATCCGACATGAAATTTTACTTCCAATTGTAATGGAATTTGTAATATAAGTTCAATTTATTATGAGTTAATTATTATTTGATCATTTCGCCGCCGACGTCAAAAACCTTTAAGTTTTCTGATAGAGGCGCAACTATTTATTTTCCCTTATACAAGGCAATTCATATCAACCTGACATTGTTTTTCTTTTGTTCTTTCCGCCAGTCTTGTCTTTCGTCTTTCTTGAGCCTCCTGATTTCGCCGCTTCTCTTCATCTGTTTCCAGAACCAGGGGAGATAAAGGCAAGGGGCGGCTGTTACTGTCAAGGGCTACGAAAGTCAAATAGGCAGATGCCGTATGACGTATGTGACCGGTGATGAGATTTTCTGCCTCCACCCGGACACCAAATTCCATTGACGTTTTTCCGACAAAGTTTAAGCTGGCCTTAATGGTCACAAGGTCTCCCACAAAAACGGGATTGTGGAAGTCCAGCCGGTCGATGGAGGCCGTAACGACATTGGACCTTGCGTGACGGGCAGCCGCGCAACCGGCCGCATTATCAATAAGCTTCATGATAACGCCGCCATGAACGTTCCCGGCAATATTTGCGTCTTCAGGGTTCATAAGCTGGGCCATGATAATAGTGCTCTCACGTATTCTTTTTCCTTCCATATTTTTTCTCCTTTTAAATAAAGTTTCTTTTGCTCAATTCGGTTTTGAATAAATCTATGAAGAAAAGATATTCTGGATAAATCGTGCACACTTGATTCAGAAAACAGGAGCCTGTCTCCGCGAAAGCCGGGGAAATCGATCCTACGGTCTGTCCGAAATGTAAGACTCCAGTTTTGCATCCATAGTGATACTGGCATTAAGTACTTTTGATACAGGACATCCCTCTTTAGCTTTTTTAGCTGCCATATTGAAAGCTTCAACGGATGCTCCGGGTACTTTTGCCTTCACGTCCAGATGAACGGCAGTGATAGTAAATCCATCGCCCTGTTTTTCGATTGTTACGGTGGCGGTTGTATTGATGCTTTCAGGGGTGAGCTTTGCGGCTCCCAATTGTCCGGAAAAAGCCATGGAGAAACAGCCTGCGTGCGCGGCCGCAATCAGCTCCTCGGATTGGTGCCAATGCCATTTTCAAAACGTGATGAAAATGAGTATTGAGTATTGGAGAATACACCGCTGTCAGAGCTAATTGTTCCGCTGCCATCAATTATCCCGCCCCTCCATATCGCATAAGCTTTACGTTTCATTTTTAATCTCCTTTTAATGAGTCCCAAGTTTCAGAAGCGCAGCGCTCTGAAACTTGTTGGACGAATTATCCCACATGCGAAGCTAAGTGGGACTATGAAGCGGATTAATAATATTCCAAAGCTTGCTTGGGGTTCATACCCGTGATTTTTAATCCGCCAGTGCCGTACAGAAACGCGCTGTCATGTACAAAGCTTTATGGGTGTACTATTCCTGCGGCTCGACTTCTTTAAATGCGGCAAAAGGGGAAAGACAATGTGGGCATTTGTCCGACGGTTCATCACCATAATGAATCTGTCCGCATGTCTCGCAGCGCCAGCCAGTTTTGCCGGACATCTCATTATCAGTCTTCCCACCTTTCCGTACTGCAGAAGTTTTTTGTTTCATTTTTAACCTCCTTTTAATGAGTCCCAAGTTTCAGAAGCGAAGCGCGCTGAAACTTGCTGGACGAATTATCCCACATGCGAAGCCAAGTGGGACTATAAAGCGAATTAATAATATTCCAAAGCTTGCTTTGGGGTTCCCACGAATTTTTAGCCGGCCGATACCGGACTCGTGTGCAAAGCGCTATTAGCGATTATTCCCGCGGCCAGATTTTTTTAAATGCGTTGCCGGAGAAGAAGCAATACGGGCATTCGTCCGGCGGTTCATTACCATAATGAATATGGCCGCACATTTTGCAGCGCCAGGCAGTTTTGCCTGATATCTCCTTTTCAAAATCTTTTCCGCCTGTTTCACTTCGGAGCATTGGAAGGTCTTCAATTGGCGGCATAATGGGCTGATAGACGCCAAGAGCATAGCCGGACACGATAATGCGCTGTACTTCGCTTGTGCCTTCATAAATCATAAGAAGCCGGACATCTCGCAGAAGCTTTTCGAATGGATACATCTTCGTGTAGCCATATCCTCCGGCTATCTGCAGGGCATCGTTGGCAACTTCGTTTGCCGCCTCAGTGCAGTAAAATTTGCTGATCGATGCATTTAAAGTGGGATCGATTCCATTATCAGTCTCCCATGCGGATTTCATCACCAGAAGGCGGGATGTTTCCACTTTCTGATACATTTCAGCGATCTTAAACTGTATCGCTTCGTATGACTGGAGGTGGTGGCCGAAGGCGCGTCTTGACTTCGCGTAATGTATCGCATAGTCCATGGCTGAGCGTGCAACACCGACCGCAAAAGCGCCGATTATGGGCCTCGACCGGGCAAAAGCCTTCATAGCCAGCACAAATCCTTCTCCCGGTTTAGCGATTACATTTTCCTTCGGCACACGCACATCCTTAAAATAAAGCCCGACAGTGTTGGATGCCCTCTGGCCAATCTTAGGAATATGGCGTCCGACTGAAACGCCTTCCCAGTCTCTTTCAATAAGGAACGCGCATATACCCTGGTGTTGCAGTTTCGGGTCTACTGTCGCAAAGACACTCATGTAATCAGCTATGCCTCCGTTTGTTATCCAGTATTTGATGCCGTTGAGTATATATGAATCCCCGTCTTCCCTGGCATGGCACATAATACCGGCAACGTCAGAGCCCATAGTGGGTTCAGAGGTAGCAAAGCATATTCGCTTATTTTCTTTGGAAATTTTCGGTAAATACTTTTGCTTGAGATCCTCATTATCGCAAAGGACAAGCGGCGCATAGCCAAGGGAATTTACAAACACAGAGGTAGCCAGACCGGAGCACGCGGCAGCGATCTCTTCAGTAACGATAGCTCCCTCGATAGAGCCATAACCCAGGCCGCCGTATTTCTTCGGCATGTCGCCGTTCATTAATCCCAGCGCGGAGGCCTTATTGATAATTTGCATCGGAATTTCATTTGCTTCATCATAAAACCATGCCAGCGGCAGTATTTCTTTCAGTGTGAACTCGCGCGCCCTTTTCTGCAATGAAAGTTGTTCCGGTGTTAATGTAAAATCTAACATATATGCACTCCTTCATTAATATTGGTTTTAAACAAATTAATGATTGGCTCTTTTGACTGAAAATTAATGTAAAGGGTGAAGGAAAACAATACTGATTAATTGTAAGGGAAATAGTAGGTAATGCCTACCATTGCTTTAAAAGATAAAAAACTTACAAATTGAGAAGCTCATCGTTCTCAACAAAAAGTGTTTTTGGATTAATAAGGGCCCGTTGTCACTAATTCACAATTTTGCGCTTCAGGGTTTTGGCGGCATCTTTAAGCGATCCAAAATTGATGATATCTTTGTATCCCAATAGGGATAATTAGGGATAATGAGTGACAACTGTCCCTCATTTCAAAGGAATTCTATTTTTTAAAATCATTCATCATGTAATCAATCAAAGCCTTGGTTTCTATGGCGTTCAGGGATACCGGGCGCATTACCCCTTGACCTTTCATTAGGACATGTCTAATTTTTTTCTCGGTCAGTTTGTCCCCGGCAACGGACTTGGAGAAATCTTTGGGGCGGTATTGCCTGTAATAGGCAGATTGGTAATTTTCATCGCCATTGATCATGTGGCAAACCTGACAGTTATTCTTAAAGATGATTTTTCCGGCAGAGGTATCAGCGCATAGAGCTTGGTTACCGGGAAGAATGATTAGTACTGAAAACAGCACAATTATAATTACATGCTTTGCGTTCATATCAATACCACCTTCATTATTTTTAATGTAGGAACTACATTTAGCATCGAGAAATAATTTACGTCAATAATATATTTTATTAAATAACATCATATTTTCTGCCTAATCAGAAGAGTAAGAGCATTTGCCTATTGAATACAACAATATCTTCTACCATGTTCATTTTAAGAATAACGCATTATATTAATAAAAGATATTTGACTAAAAGATACATCACAGGAGGTGTGTCATGAAAATTGCTGAAGCAATACGCAACCGAACGAAAAACCGTTACAGTAAAAAAAAAAAAAAAAAAAAAAAAAAAAAGCTGGAGGTCATTGCCACTGGCAGACCGCCGCGAACTTCTGGGCACGGCGGCATTACCAGATTCTTGGTGATACCGTCACTTTCGTAGGCGAACGCGTTGGACGTAGTACACCGTGAGCGCCGCCAGGAAGCACATGCCTCAA
>CAVQCU010000138.1:0-5954 GCA_963710995.1 uncultured delta proteobacterium | reverse complement strand
ACGGAATATGAAAAAGAGCGTAACAAAGCTATTTCTAAAGTACGGTATATCGTTGAACAGTATTTCGGATTAAGCCATTTATACAACAAGGCATATCGGGCAAGGTTCCCGAAGTTGATTAAAAATGCGCTTGATGCTCTCTTCCGGCAGATGGCGTTCAATCTTTCCCGGGCTTCCAGAATATTAAAAACGGCGTAACATAGGAAGGCGTACATCCAATACACGGGAAAACCAGTAATCCGGGACGAATGAGGTTGCATATGGGGGTAAAATGAACTCTTCATAAACATAAGTGACAGCACTTAATCGATGAAAATGGTGCTGTGAATACAAAAAGAATTAATAAATTGATCAAAAATATTACCTCTACCAAAGTGTCTCGTTGTTCAAAGCTCTCGAAAGGATGATTTTAATAAATTACTGAGATGAATTTTGCGTCCTCCTTTGTATGTAGTCGCTTCATCAATAGAGGATTTCATAGCCCCAGAGTGGTGCCAGGGCTATGAAATATTGCAGCCATAAATATTTTTCATTTCATCTAATTGATTTTACCTTGCTTGCCTGTCTGTTCATATGAACAGAATTGATTTTAAAAGTGTAAACATAATCATTTCGGACATCGTCAAATTGCAAAGCAAGTATCACCTGAAAAGTTTTACCTACGAAGGGTTCAGCCTTCGTTCTTAATTCTTCTGCATATATGAGGAGTACCTGATATGAGAAGAGAAATAGTTATCCTGCTTTGCACCTTCATTATTGCCACCTTGATCGGCTGTGGGTTACCGAATCAAACAAAATCTCAAAGAACATACACAATCGCCAATGCACGTTATGATATATCTCTGATCTCCGTGGAAAGATACACGGGGACTCAGAAGATATATGGAGAACAAAAAATCGAAGCAGTCCTTGAGGAGGGAGTTTTAAAATTTTATTTTGAAGATGAGATGGTGAAAATTAAATGGTTTCCGAAACCAGATGATGTTGTTTTTGTTGTCAACAATAAAGTAGATAGGCCAGTAAGAATCGTTTGGGATGAAGCGAGATTAATTGATGAAAAGGGTGTAACCCACAGATTAATACATTCTGGCATTGGCTATGAAGAAAGAAATGATCCACATCGACCTACGCTTATTGCTGCAAAAGGCTCTCTGGAATATTTCGTTCATCCGGCAGATTATTTCCAATGGGAAAAATGGTCATCTAAACAACAAGGTTATTGGAAGAGAGCTTCGTTCATGCCAACTCAGATCAAAGGGACCGCAGAAGAATTAAGAACGAAGGCTGAACCCTTCGTAAGTAAAACTTTTCAGGTGATACTTGCTTTGCAATTTGACGATGTCCGAAATGATTATGTTTGCACTTTTAAAATCAATAATGTGGATGTAACTGAGAAGGAACAGCAACCTGAAAAAAATCCAACGGAAGCAAAAAAGGCAACATGAGACGTGCATTTTGATCATTACCTGATTTCAAGGTAACGGTATTCGAAAAGCAAAGAACAATAACCTTAAAAAAAATGGAAGCTTTTATATCAATTCAAATCATTGCGGTATTAGTTATTTTGGGATTTTTTGATGAAAGTAGATATCATTGTAGTAACCTATAAGCGATACGACCTTTTGCAGGAGGCTTTGAAAAGCGTGGCCAATCAAAGTTACCCGCATTGGAAATGCTGGATTGCAGAAGACGGCGAATCGAAAGAGACTTATGAAGCCGTAAAACCTTTTCTGCGGGATAACCGTTTTGCCTATCTGCCCGGAACACATGCGGGCTATCCTCTGTTCCCCGAAATCGCGCCATTCGGCAAGGAACTGCTCCCTATATTGCGTCACTGGATGATGGTGATCTCTGGTTGCCTCAGAAGCTGGAAAATCAAATTGCTTTTCTGGAAAGCCATTCGAGCTATAGTCAATAGTTGTGTATGAAGAATTTAGGCGGCGATCCGTTTTTCCTCCATACCGTTAACGAATTTCACTCCTTTAACAACATCAGCCAAGCGTTCCGGACGATGTAGACGAATCCATCGTTTCTGAGCGCATTGACATAATTTGAATGCCATTGAGATGACCGTGTTCGCAGAAAAGCAGCCTCTCACTTTATTCATTCGCAACCGAACCGTCGCAAAAGTCGATTCAATCGGATTCGTGGTCCGAATGTGACGCCAGTGTTCAGCGGGAAAATCATAAAAAGTTAACAAAGCATTTCGATCCTTTTCCAGACACTGGGCCGCTTTGGGATATTTTGCTTCATACGTATTCACAAAATCATTAAAATGACGCTCGGCTTCATCCTTGTTGGCTGCCTGCCAAATCTGATGCAATTTGGATTTCGCTTTGGATTGAAGGCTCTTTGGCAAATTGTTCAGAACATTAGCAGTCTTGTGTACCCAGCATCTTTGCCAACGGGTACCGTCGTAGACTTTACTCAACGCTTTCCAGAAACCCAGTGCGCCATCGCCAATCGCCAGTTGTGGAGCGGTGGTCAGGCCTCTGGACTTCAGATCTAACAGCAACTGCTTCCATGACATCTCGCTTTCTCGGAAACCACCCTCTATGGCCACCAGTTCCTTTACACCATCAGCCGTGGCACCCATAATGACCAAAAGGCACTGTTTATCATCCATGCGCACGTTGCAGTAAATGCCATCCACCCAGAAATATACGTAACATTTTCCTTCAAGACTGCGTTTTTGCCATTGATGAAACTCCTGCTGCCAAACCGTTTTGAGCCGGCTGATCGTGGGGGCAGACAATCCCGGTGCATCTTTGCCGACCAATGCTGCCAAGGCATCGCTAAAATCTCCGGTGGAAACGCCTTTCAGATATAACCACGGAATCAATTGCTCCATGCTCCTGGTCTTCCGCAAATACGGCGGTAAAATCGACGAACTGAATGTTATCCGATTCGATCGATCCACCGACCGATCTCTGATCCGCGGAGCTTCCACTGGTACGAGGCCAATACCTGTCTGAACTTCACGCTTAGGCATATATCCGTTGCGTACAACCCGTTGATAGCCCCTTTGATCCTTTAAATCTTTATATTGATTTAAAACAGTATCAATCTCAATTTCCAATGCCTGGGCTAACAAACTTCTGGCTCCTTGTTGTAAAATCTCTGTTAATGGATCATCAATAAAAGTCTCTGGCTTTTTTATCTCTACTACGTTATCTTTCTTCATGGTGCGTGTATCCTTTCCTTTTTTTATTGGCCGGTCAACTGTCGCGAAACAATTAACCGGTGGATACACCACCTGTATTCCTAAACACAACTTTTAATTATATCTCAAGCCATTCCGATTGTGTATTGCTAGGGTGCAACGGCTTTCTATGGAAAGGAACAAGAGAACTGAATAATGCACAACTATATTTTGAAAGAAAAAAAATGTTCGGAAAGACAAATTATAATGATTTTGTTAACCAAAATTATCTTATCCATTCCTCTGTAATATTTCGAAGAAACGCTGTTGAGAAGTCGGGACTATTCAATGAAGAGCTTTCCCTGCAACCAGGACAGGACTATGAATTATGGCTGCGCATCGGTGCGCTTGGTGAAATCTGGAATTTAACCGAACCACTTGTAGTGTATCGGGAAATTCCATCTACGCATTATAGTGAACCTCCCCCAGCAGGAGCTGGGGGCTTCCCTGTCTATTGCAGCACTAATTGCAGTTGCCCTTTGTCTTCTTTTTCTTGATGCTCAACGTAAGCAAGAATTTCCTTTTTATCCATACCTATACACGATACGCAATAGCCCCGTGACCAGATACCGAGCTTCCTTGAATATGTCTTTTGTAGAAAAGGAAATTTCGCTTTTAACTCCTTTGCCGATCTTGTCTTTATAAACTGAATGGCATTGGCAACTGCAATTCTCGGAGGTATCACGATTACTATGTGAACATGATCCTCCTGTACATTAACCTTTATTACCTCGATATCGGGATCAAGCTCAAAAATATGCAACAATATCTTCTCCGCATATTCTTTTACTCCTTTTACAAATATCTTCCGCCGATATCTCGGTATCCAAACGAGATGATACTAAGTCTTATATGTAGCATGAGCGCTTTTACGAAATCTCTTCCCCTATCTTACCAAATACTATCTCGTATGGATAGCCACTTCATCACCAAACTCCTGTCTGGTGTTTTATGTGGCTATATAAAAACCCTAACCGTCACGATAAATATAAAATATTGGCCAATATCTACGTATCTGCATTAAAGGGTGTTGAAGGCATACCCAATCCCCTTTCTTATTCTGAAAATGCTTGTCTCGCCGCTGCCTGCCGCCGCGAAAGAGATTTTTATCTTGCAGGCCCCAGATTTCTGGGAAGATTGAGGCATGAAATGCAATCAAAGATAAGACAAATTTGATGATCATTAACAATGTGGGTATTTTTTCTACAGGTGTGTACTAAAATTGGATATTTATTACTCATATTTATGTCTCGCAAAGAAGCTTACTGATCGTTGAAAAACTATAATAGCAACATTAATTCAGCATGTTGCACCTTAAATAATACGACTGGCATATCTCTTGCTTTTAATTGTTATAAGACGTATGTAAAATACATAAAAAGAAAAGGAATGATCAGCAACAGAAAAAACCATCCTTTTGTGACTATAGTTTATTTTGTGCTTAACTAAGAAGGAGGACATAAATCATGATTTCAATTTGTAATATGATTACAGGGAAACATATTCAAAGACGTTGGTTCTCAAAAACATGCCTTCGGCTTTTGCTTATCTTATTAATCCTTACGCTGGCTGCGTGTTATCCTGCGACTTATCGCGAAGTCCCCAGTGCAAGCCAAATCCCAACGGCTCCCATGACTCAGGTCTATTTTTATCCGAAAGAAGGACAGACGACCGAACAGCAGTCGCGAGACCACTATGAATGTTACAATTGGGCGATGCAACAGACCGGCTTTGATCCGAGTCAGTCATCGATTCCGCCCGAACGTCGCGTCAAAGTGGTGCCAATGCCTCCGCCCGGACATGATACCGCAGTTCTGGCAATTACCGGTGCGGTGCTGGGTGCGTTAATAGCCGGACCGAGGCACGCAGGGGCTGGCGCATTGATCGGGGCAGGAAGCGGAGCTATTGCCGGAGCTGCATCTGATGCGTCCAGACAGCAAAACGCTCAACAGTTGGAAGAAGCTTATGTCAATCGCGACCAGGCGCTGGACACCCGCTATGAGGGAAAGGCGAGCGACTTCCGTCGTGCAATGTCAGCTTGCCTCGAAGGCCGCGGCTACAGTGTGCAATAAGGAATATTAATATCTACATTTAATTTTATGGAGGTAATAACCATGTCATATAATAGAAATAAGAGTTGGTATCTTGTAATAGGGCTTATGCTGCTAGTTTTTTCAGGAATTATGCTTTTCGGGTTTACGCAGGTGGCAGATGCGGAAGAGCGTGGCTCCGGACATCATCAGGTCATGGATTCACGTCATGGCCATAACCATGCCTACCCGGCACACGGTCAGCATTTTGATAGGCTGCCCAGCGGCTATCGGGCGGTGGCTTATGGCCGCTCACGTTACTATTTCCACGGAGGTGTCTGGTACCGCCCGTATGGCCGGGGTTTTGTTGTCGATGCGCCTCCATTTGGTCTTATAGTTCCTTTTTTACCTCTGTACTACACGTCGCTCTGGATAGGCGGTATCCCTTACTATTATGCCAACGACACATATTACACTCAAACTGCGGGCGGCTACGTGGTTGTTGAGCCGCCGAAAGGTGAAGTCGCTCAGGCGCCACCGACGACAACAGGACAGTTATTCATCTATCCCCGTAATGGCCAGAGTAAGGAGCTACAGGCAAAGGATCGTTATGAGTGCCACAGTTGGGCTGTGGGTCAGATACATTACGATCCGACTCAGCCGGCAGTCAATGTTCCCGAAGCTCAGACGAACCAGAAGCGCGCAGACTATCAACGGGCGAG
>CAVQCU010000137.1:0-22486 GCA_963710995.1 uncultured delta proteobacterium | reverse complement strand
AGATCTGTTTAATGATCCCCAGTTTCATAAGGTGATCTATCTCCCTGAAGGCTGTGGCTCTGCTGACTTTGGCAAGAGAAACATATTTTTTGGTTGTAAGTCCACCTGTAAAACCGCCCTTTCCTGCATCCAGCAACCGGTTTATGACTTTACGCTGCCGCTCCGTTAGTGAATCATCCGAATGTGATTTCCAGAATGAGGCCTTATTAAGGACTATCGCCAACATTCCTTCAGAACTCTTGATGGCCCTGCAGAAACAGCCAAGAAACCAATTTAGCCAATCAGTAATGTCGCCATCATGCTTCTGGCAGTGTTCAAGAACATTATAATAGGCATTCCGCTCTGCCATAATCTGAGAAGAAAGACTATAATACCGGATCGATTGCCGGTCATCCTGGGACAGGGCCATATCGGTCAAGGATCGGGCAATCCGGCCGTTGCCATCCTCGAATGGATGTATGGTCACAAGCCAGAATTGAGCAATGGCCGCCCGCAACAATCCTTCCACATTGCCCCTGCTCACCTTCCACCATTCAAGAAACCTACCTATTTCCACGGGTATACGCTCAGAGGGAGGAGCTTCAAAGTGAATATTTTCATGGCCGACGGGACCGGATACAACGCGCATGGGCTTATCTCCCCGCCATTTACCTACTCTGATTTTGTGGATACCCGAATAGCCAGTCGGAAAAAGTGCAGCTTGCCAGCCGAAGAGACGTTTCTGTGTAAGAGGCTCATCATGATTTTTTGTGGCGTCAAGGAGAATAGAGACGAGTCCGTCGATATAACGGTCAACTCTAAGTCCCGCAGAAGGGAGCCCGAGCTTTCTTGCGACCGACGATCTAACGGTCTGAACATTGAGGCTCTCTCCTTCGATTAAGGCAGTTTTTAAGGTCTCCTCCGTTAATATTTCAATCTGGGCTTGGTTTTCGAGGGTAAATCCAAGATCGGCCACTTTACTCAAGAGTTTTCCTTGCAGCAACCGGCATTCCCCAAGCGTAAGAAGAATCTCTTCGTTCTTCCAGCTTAAAGTGAGTCCAATCTGGACGCTCCCATAAATACTGAGTCATTTGTCACCTTTTATTGCTTCATATTATGAGGTGATTATATTCTTTTTTCGCTTCATGTCAAGTCAATCTTAGTTAACGAAATACCGTGTATAGTGCGTCCGGATTTCGCAATAGGATATGATTTCTATTGCACATCAATAGGGAATGGAATAGGTGAGAAACAATCATAGTTGCTTTATTGGAAGGCAAGAAGAGACATAATTATGGATTTTGAAGACTTGTTTGAAAAATATCAGAAATTACTCACCGAGAATAAAACTCTGAAAGAAGAGAATGAAGCGCTGAAGGCAAAGCTGTGACTAAATGTAAAAAAGGAATCTGACCAAAACCAAGGTACTGTGAGTAATCTCTCTTTAGAATTAGTTACTCAAGTGATCTGCCCCAAATCCTTGTACCACATGTTAAGTTAGGATTCAGGCATTTTTTATTTCTCAATTCAGGTACGCCTCTGGCGCTGGAGGACGGTAATTCAAAGAACTGTGTGGTCTGAACGTATTGTATTCCATACGCCATTTTTCAATTAACGTTTTCGCTTCTTTCAAAGTATAGAATATTTCATGTGTGTCGTATCAGGCATTTGTCACAACCTCAAGATAAAAGCCTTTTATAACAGGTTGATCAGCTCTGGGAAGAAACACAAAGTTGCCATTACTGCCTGCATAAGGAAGCTTATGATTATCCTCAATACAATGATCAAAAATGATACCTGCTGGAATGAATCAGGCTGTTAAAAAATACTACTTGACGTGAAACACAGTTGCTACAAAGTTTCAGTAGCGGGCAGTTGTTTGAATTGAGGATTACTGGTCGAAAGAAAGTAACATAGAAATCAACCGCCGAGTTCGCAAGTTATCGGTGAAGCTAAAAAAGTTTGTCGTACGTAGTCGACTATGCCTTGCCGGTTAAAATAGTTTGATGCTTTTAATATCCCGCCTGTTTCTTAATGCCTTATAAACTATGTAAGCGCATGAAATATCCTCAATGGCCAGTCCGGTCGCATCGAAAAGCGTTATCTCTTTAGCGGAAGTCCTACCTCGCTTCTTTCCGGCGACGATGTCCCCCAACAACGCATGCACGTCCCTTTTCGTTATCTGTTTTTGACCTACTGGCACATTAATCTCACCACTGTGGGATGCCTGTATCCAGTCATCAACCACCACTTTTGCCTTTTTTAATATCTCCGGATTGATCTCCTGTTTGCCTGGTGCATCTGCGCCGATAGCATTGATGTGAGTTCCGAGAGAAACACAGTGCACCAGAGGAACACGGGATGGTGTTGTGGTAATGACAATATCGGCATTCATTGTAACAGAATCCATGCGGGGAAAAACCAGAGTTTCCAATTTATAGGTCGTATGCGCCCACTGTCTGAAGTCCCGAACGCACTCCTTATCCTTTGGAAATTGCCATATTTTGATCTTCCGAATATTGCGAACCTCCAGCAGGCAAGACAACTGAGTCCGCGCCTGTGCGCCGCAACCGACAAATCCCGCAACTTCCGAATCTTCCCGGCTAAGATACTTTGCCGCTATTGCCCCGGCTGCACCAGTTCGGAGGCAAGTCAGGTAGGTGCCGTCCATGATTGCCAGCGGAAAGCCTGTCTGAGGATCATTCAGAATAATCACAGCCATAACGGCTGGCAAATGATCTGCTACATTTTGCGGATGAACATTGACGCTTTTAATGCCGGCGATGTCAAAGCCTTCACCGGAAATATATGCTGGCATGGATCGCAGATCGCCCTTCGGGAAATACAAATAGCTTTTGGGCGGCATTTCCGTACACCCCAAGCTATATGCCCGGAAAGCCTTTGCGACAGTTTCATTAGCCACCGTGGGCGTCAGTACTTTTTCAACATCATGCTTTGTTAGAATCAGTGTTTTCATAGTCCATCATTTATACAGACAGTTTAAGACATTTCAAATGTTAGATAAATAATATTTTTAACTAATAAACAAAAAAGTTCAAGGTTTTTACTTTTCTAGAATAGGAACCGTTACTACTCTTGTCTCATTGTTAAAGTCTTCTTTAAGATTTATCTTTTATTTATCACTCTTTGCGGTTGAAATCTACTACAACAATGAAATTATGCCGCATAACACTTAGAGGAAGAAAGAAATTATTTCGCTAATATTAAGTATTTATTAGAAAATTAATATTAGCCCGGTTAGTCCAATCCTAACTTAATAACTGGACCGGTTTTAAAGGGGGCAGATCATCAAGTCGATTTTTTATTACTCATCCCCTTGCGGGTTTGCCGGGTAATCAAGTCTCACCAGTTTTAATCTGATTTTTTTCAGAAGCCTTGACCTTTCCGGCAAATTAGGTTAGACAACTTACATAATTTATTAATTGCTTGCCCGATCATTTTAAACATCCTTGCCGAAAGAACACTGCCGTTCTTATTCGGTAAAGGAAAGAATTCATTGGTTTCATAAATATATAATACCATGGAGGTGATGTAATGGGAAGCGATCCTGCAAAAATTAAAGCTGAAGCCCTGTCCGATTTCTCAATATTCATCGGCCCGATGAAGGTGCGAACGATGAAGGCCGCAGGGCTTGACATCATCGAAGACAAACGCGAAGGGGCCAGCGTCTGGGACATAACGGGAAAAAAGTATATCGACTGCCAGACCGGCTCCGGCATCATGAACGTGGGAAGGCGCAACCCGGATATTATTGACGCCCTGAAAAAGGCCCTCGACACCTACGATATTGGCGTCTTTCTCCTGTGTTCAAAGCCGAAAGCCGACCTCGCCAAAAAACTTGCCGAGATCACACCGGGTGACCTTAAGTGCACCATCTTCGGTGTTGGCGGTGGCGAAGCTAATGACGCAGCCATCAAGATCGCGCGCGGCTACACCATGAAAAAGGAAATCATCTACACACAGAAGGCCTACCATGGCCATACCGGTTTCGCTCTTTCCGCCATCGGACGCGACGCCTACAAGGAACCATTCGAGCCGCTGATTCCGGGGTTCAAGGTGGTGCCCTTTGGAGACATCGAGGCAATAAAAAAAACAATTACCGATGATACCGCCGCGATAATCCTTGAACCAATTCAGGGCGAGGGCGGCATCAACATTCCACCCGACGAATACCTCCCTGAGGTAAGAAGGCTCTGCGATGATCACGAAATCCTGCTCATCCTCGATGAGATCCAGACCGGTTTTGGGCGGACGGGAAGGATGTTCGCTTCCGAGCACTGGGGTGTCGTCCCGGACATTATGACCGTCGCCAAATCTTTAGGCGGCGGCATCTACCCCATTGCGGCAACCATATTCAAAGAGGAGATTCAGGACTTTTTCATTCCCCATCCTTTCATACACCTCTCCACCTTCGGCGGTTCCGATCTCGGGTGCATCGTGGGCATGGCGGTTATCGACTATATACAAAAGCACAACCTTCTTGATCACACCGAAAAGATGGGCCGGAAATTCCGGGCCGGATTTGACTCGCTCCTGAAGGAATATCCGTCGCTTCTCCTCGAAGTGCGCCAGAAGGGCCTCATGATGGGACTCCAATATACCAACGAATCCATTGGTCCCCGGCTGACAAAAAAAATGGCGGAACGAGGCGTAATCGCCATCTACACGGGGAATGATCCCAGCATATGCCGGCTCATGCCGCCGCTGGTGATCACGCCCGAAGAAGTCGATTTTGTGCTGAACGCGCTCGATGACTCCATGAAAGAGCTTTCAAAAGAAGCGGGCCTCGGTAAAAACGATTAATCTACTTCAGGAGGAAAGACATGGCAACAAGTCAGGACATTCTTGAAGCGCTGGCCGACTACCAGGTCCAGTGCAATGAAAACAAAAGATTGCGCAAGATGCAGAGAGACTGGTCGAAGCTCCTTCATTTCGTGGCGGAAGACACAGGAGACAATTTCACCATGAATGTGGTGAAAGGCGAAATTATTTCCTTTGAATCGGGCATGAACGGAACGCCCGATATCATTGTTACGACGACCAGTGAGAATTTCTGCGACATGTTTTGGGGAGATCTTAATCCTTCCCAGAAATATCTTCAGGGGGAAATACGCGTCAAGGCAAGCCAGGAGGACGTCGTCAGGCTTGACGCCATCACCATGATTATCTGGCCGGATGCGTAGGAGAAAAAAATGATCGAGTTAAAAAAAGGATAACCAAGGAGGTTCCGTGAATACACCAACAGGGTTACGCCGTGTTTTAAAATTTCGTACCGTTGTATCAACCAGTACAGGACTTTCATATGCCGCAATCAGCTTGCTTGGTTGTATTCAGCTTGCTTATTATCTTCCAGGCGACTCGGGATGGCTGGCAATCCTTATCTCCGGCTTGCTCGCGTTTCTGGCCGCATTGTGTTTTTCAGAACTCAATTCGCTGTATCCTACCGCTGCAGCCATAAGACTTTATATGAAAGAGGCCATAAGTGATAAATTTTCACTTATAATGACCTTCAGTTACATTCTCACCATTGTCGCCATAATCGCCGCCGACAGCTATATCATCGGCAAGGCCATCACTTACACATTGAACCTGCCGAATTGGGCGTCACTCGTCTGGATTCTGGCCCTGCTTGGACTGGCGATGGGCGCCAACCTGAGGGGCATCAAAATCGCAGGGTTGTTACAGGATATCACCACATATAGCCTGCTTTCTGTTGCAATTGTAATTTCTCTCATTGCCCTCAGCCGCAATAATTTTCAATTGCATTCGCCCTTTGCGGCCTTTAGCGATACCGGCAACCTATTTAATGCCATAGCAGTAGGAGTATTCGTATTCTCCGCTTTCGAGTGGGTGACACCCCTCTCGGAAGAGATCAGCAATATAAAGCTGATACCGCGCGGGATGTTCATTTCACTTGTTTTACTCTTTGTGTCATATTCGTTATTTACCGTCGCCAGTAGCAACGTCTTGAACGTTCATGATGCAAGCGTGGCCAATTCAGCTGTCCCGCAATTATTGCTTGGCAATGCCGCGCTTGGACAGGTAGGCATATGGATTATGCTTCTGGCTTCTTTGCTTACTGCCGTGATGACGTTCAACGGCGGCTTTGCAACCGCATCCCGTTTTATGTATGCTGCAGCGCGTGAAGACAACATTCCACAGATATTTTCGCGTATCAGTATTTCCCATGCTGTTCCGTACATGTCTGTTGTTGCTCTGACTATCATTTCGGCCGTTATCGCCGTCATTGTATTTATTACGGGAAAATTCCAGATATTGATCCTCGTAGGAGCTGTCCTGGAATCCATAATATACGCCGTTGCCGGTGTATGCGTAATCCAGTTAAGACGCCGCAAACCTGCTGCCGAGCGTTCGTTCCGCATTTGGGGTGGATGGGCCGTACCTGTCGCAACAATAGTAATCTTCGGCGTGCTTGCCATACTTGCTTCGATTATAACCGGTACATCTGGCCTGATGACAGGCACACCCCTGGCGATTACTCTTTTGATTTTTTTCTTATCGGGACTTTATGTGCATCTCATCGTCCCGCGCCTCAGGGCCGCCGCTGCAGCCCGTAGGGCCGTTAGGACAAAGCGCCGCCCGCAGTAAGAAAGCAATGCCGCGCAGTTGGATTTAGTTATTACGAGATATAAGGTAGGTGCGGCTCGTTTCGCACTTCTGCTCAAATGCCCTTCCCAGACCAACAAAATGGCTTAAAAAGGGTGTCGCAGGGCATGTATATTTTCAGGTGGCTATAGATCCTATAGGTGAGGTGAAAAATTGTTCCAGGCAGGTATCTCCTGCTAGAGAATACTCTGCCCGTTGACGGGCTATTCGTCAGAATTATCGCTTTTACCTACTACTGTTCAGTAGAGGGTAGATGTCAGAATTGAAGATTGCGAATCAGAGTCGATGTATCTAAAATGACCAATTACTGTTTAGTTAAGATCTTTCTTCAGTAATTAACAACTATAACCAGCGACGGACCTGCTTTTTGTACGCTCGATACTGTTCGCCGAATTTGGATTCAAGATATGATTCTTCTCGTCTAATCACGTAAATATTTACTATGAATATAACTGCTGGGAGGACGACGAATGCCCAAGCTATACTCAGCAAAAATCCAAAACTAACATAGAGTAAGGCTAAAGAGACATACATGGGATTTCGGGTGACACGATATGGGCCAACAATAACAAGAGATGAAGACGGTTTGTGAGGTAATGGATTGGTCCTCGCATGCCAGAACTCCAGCATGCTCCACAATCCGAGAACTGCCGAAGGTGTGACCGCAAGGAGCGCCAAAACAATTGATAGCGGAGGACCTAACATGGGGATTTGGTAAAATCTATTCATGACGTAGGCAAAGAGAAAACCGATGAAGTAAATGAGGGGTGGGGGGATCATTATTCCCGGACCATGATCAGAGTGTGTTATCTATAATTCCGTTTGTTAAGGTTAGAAAAATTATTTTTCATTGCTTTTACCTTATAGCTGTCATTATCACGATTTGCATTTGAAATCTACTATGGCAATGAAATTATGCAGCATAACACTTACAGGAAGTAAGAAATACAAATCCTTTGATCCGTAAGAATTATTTCTTTCACCTGCAAAATTTCAGTGGAGGGCAGTTGTCAAAATTGAGGATTACTGGTCGATAGGAATCAACCTTAAAAAAGTGTGTTGATTTTCGGAGAAATGTCTTCAGGGAGATGACTGCGATCATTAAACGCTTCAATGAAGATGCCATCTTTTTGAACGCTGACAATCGTCTTGGAAGCATTGCCTACACAGGCACTTACAAATTCATTGAGGCTAATGTTTTTTATACGGCAGATAATCGTCGCAATGGTGAAGTTGTGGCTAACTACTAACGCGTTTTCCTCTTTGTTAATGATCCTTTTCAACGCCCGCCATGCACGCTCTTGTAGTTGAGTCAATGATTCTCCGTTGGGCATTTTGACAGAAGCTGGATCAGTCATCCACTTGTCTATAAAATCTTTCTCGCCGTCCATAATTTTTTTAAAGGAAACACCTTCAAAGTCTCCATAATCCATTTCCATTAAGTCTTGATGAGTGTGAAGTTCCTTTCGATGGAACTCATTGATAATCTCCGCTGTTTGCATCGCTCTTTTCAGAGGGCTGGTATGGATTGCTTCGATGGGATGATCCTTCAAGGATAAGGCCAAAAGATGGGCCTGTTCAATTCCGACAGTACTTAATTCAACATCGCTTATTCCTTGAATCCGCTTCTCTTTATTCGAAAGAGTTTCCCCGTGTCTGATGAGAATCAGCTGCATAGCGTCCTTATGCTAATTTGTAATTCAGCTTCTTTGATAGTTAATGCTTATAATATTTCATAACTCTTACAATTCGTCAATTAACACTTACAGGAAGAAAGGTGCAGCGAAAAAATCAGCGGGAGGCGGGTGTAACCTGCCGATCTGCTGTATTAATTTCTTAATCTTCATATATCATTAGAAAGCGTCCAACTTCAGGAGCGAATATCATAGGGGGGTTGGCTTCGACTGGTGATATCAAGACGTTCAGTGCAACTGCTTTTCCGGTCCGTAGTTTGTTTTCAATTTTGCTTAGTATAGCATCTGCTCGTGAACCAGTAATGTTGCAACATTCGCGTAATTGTTTTCGCCCGAGCGGATACAGGGTATTGCTTTGCGCTTTATCAAGAATGCCATTTACGTCATACCATTTGTCTTCAGTAAGGATTAAACTCTGTAAAATATGCAATTGGGCAGACTCTCCGGCATGACCGCTCTCGATCCGGCGGAAATACTTTGTGAATCACTGGGGATTACTCTGGATAAGAAAAGAAATAAAACAGGGTCATATTATTTTACTTACGCCATACCACAACCGGCGCGTTGCGCGTAGGTATTCGTGTATACTTGTACTGCGGATAACCGAGCATCACGGCGCCAAAGCATTTGTGCCCTTGGGGCAGACCCAGGGCATGTGCAAGAGGTTTATGGAAATTGGCCGCCGCGGTCAGATAACCAGCAAAACACGTCCCCAGCCCTTTGGCATAGGCATAAAGCTCCAGATAGGTCAGAGCTATCACACAGTCGGCCTCGGCAAAGGGTAAATCCGCCTGGGAATGGACAACTATTAAGTGCGGCGCACTGCGCATGATCAAATCTATCCCTTTATCCCAGGCCGCAATCTTACGCTCCATACTTTTAGCCATAGTTTCATCTGTTGTTAATGGAAGCATTAATCTCGCAAAGTCAATTACCATTGAAGCAAGGCGATTTACCTCGGCCGGGTTTTCAAAGACTATCCATTGCACCTGCTGTTTATTGCTCCCTGTGGGGGCATACCGCGCCGTATCGATCAGCTCTCCCAGAAGGTCACGCGCGACAACACGGTTTTTGTAAAAGCGTATGGAGCGCCTGGCCATCAAAAGCTGCCTTATCTGACCGGCTTCGGGAAGAAGATCATGTTGTATGCTTGGACATTCAGTGAGGGGCATCGTACTAAGAGTTAAAGCGCCGTGGGGACAAACGGCTACACAGTGACCACAGTTGATGCAGGATTCCTCACTATTTTCCATAAGAGTGGGGAAAGTGTCTTTATCAGTTAAGACGATAATCTGCGCTGGGCACTCCTTCGCGCACATGCCGTCACGCTTGCATTTCTTCCGGTCAATGGTAAAAAGGCTCATATCAACTTTCTTTGCGGTATAATTTCTTTGGGATTAAAATTCGATTTGCCGGTAATTGCTGCTGACAACGTCGCTTCGCCGTGGTGTTATTCATGCAAAAAACTTTTCCCCGCGTACATTTCAAGTTACCTGCCGCTTATAGCGGCAGGTAACCATAACATTATTGATAATTACTTAAGTCTAAACCATTGTGAAGATCTCCCAAACAAACTAATACCAATGTATCCCCGGACTGTCAACACGTCGTCCTTAAGCCACATTTTACATTTATAGGTATTGTCTTCATCAGGATCCAGGATCGTTCCACCTGCGTATTCCGGGCCTAACTCCTTATCCACATTTCCGGTTTTTTTCATGTCTTTCAAAATGATCATGCCAACGAGCGGCTTATTTTTTAAATCTCCCGTGCATTTTTTACAGACCGTATCCGGGGGATCAATCAAGAGTTTGGTAATCTTACCGAAGTATAGACCATTCTTCTCAAATATTTCGATATAGGATGCCGCCTTCCCCTTGTTAACACCTTGATCCTCTATTTGCTTCCATGTTCCGATAATCGTACTCTCAGCTTTTGCGGTAGCGCTAAAAAAAACAACGACAAACATAAGAATCATAACACCTGCTAAAATTTTTTTCATGATGTCTATACCTCCTCTGAAAGTGCTTTGTTGAAAAACAAGTTAACTTCTTAATAAACATAGGGTGAATTGTTTCACCCCGCTCCCACGCACCGAATTTGCACTACCAATTATTTTACGAAAAAAATTAATTGACTTTATAATTTAACTATATTAATTTAATGTCGTTAAATTAATGTTTATACCAGGTCTTTTTAAAAAGCAAGTTCTTTTCAAAAGGTGGGAGATACAAGAAGAGGTTGGCAGATAATTAGGCGTACTTGCGCGTCGTGGATGCAAATTTTTATAATATCATCAATAATAAATTAAGGAGGTCAGTAAAATGGAGCAGTCAGGCATTAAGGTTTACGGCTATAGATGGGTAGTGCTTTTGGTGTACTTTCTCGTCAACGCGTTAATGCAGCTGCAGTGGATCATCTTTGCGCCCATAACCAGCGAAGCAGTAAAATTTTACAATGTACCCGCCATGCAAATTGACTTACTTTCTCTGATCTTTATGGTCGTCTATATTTTCATATCCTTTCCGGCATCATATATAATCGACACATGGGGCATCCGGATCGGCATTGGGATCGGCGCTGTGCTTATGGGTGTCTTCGGATTCATGAAAGGATTTTACGGTGCCAACTACGATATGGTTGTCATCGCTCAAATCGGGATTGCTATTGGACAGCCTTTCGTCATGAACGCTGTTACCAAGGTGGGCGCGCGGTGGTTCCCCCTTCATGAACGGGCGACCCAGTCGGGCTTATCTGTGCTGGCTCAATTCGTGGGAATTATTGTCGCGATGGTTCTTACGCCAATCCTTTTCAAAATGTACGGTATGGAAAAGATGCTGATGATCTACGGGATCGTCACTCTTGCCGGTGCAGTGATCTTTATCCTGTTCAACAGAGAGCATCCTCCCACACCGCCCTGTCCCCCCGGCCATGACGAAAGGATTGCGGTATTCGCCGGTCTGAAACACATATTAAAGCAGAAGGATATGATTTATCTCATCATCGTGTTCTTTATCGCGCTGGGAATCTTCAATGCGATCACGACCTGGATCGAACAAATTGTCAGCCCGCGTGGCTTTACCATTGCGGAAGCAGGGATTGTCGGGGCGCTCATGATGATCGGCGGCATAATCGGCGCCTCCATCTTGCCAGTTTTATCCGATAAATTGCGTAAAAGAAAACTTTTTATGGTCATCGGGGCAATCGGTGCTATCCCCGGAATTGTCGGAATGACCTACGCCGGCAGTTACTGGCTGCTCCTCGCGTCAGGCTTCGTATTTGGTTTCTTTCTTCTATCGGCCGCTCCCATCTGCTATCAGTACGGTGCTGAAATATGTTATCCGGCGCCCGAGGCCACCTCAGAGGGATTGCTTCTCCTTGCCGGGCAGATTTCGGGAATCATCTTTATCTTCGGTATGGACATCTTGACGGCGGCTAGCGCCTCAAAAACGCCCGCTATGCTCGTCTTCATGGCGCTCATGATAGTGAGTGCGTTTCTCATGCTGAAACTCAAGGAGTCTAAACTCGTCAAAACGGATGATATTTAAAGATCTGGCTTTGTACAAAAATATTACATTTTTAAATTAATTTTTAAAAAAGGTTCTTAATTATGCCCAAAATAACCAGAAGCCTTAAAGAAGTTGATGCATTTCGTGAACGAATACTTGATTGCGCCCTTAAAATTCTCGTAAAAAACGGGTATGAAAGTCTATCTATGGCAAGGCTTGGTTCCAAAATGAATATGACCGCAGCAAATATCTACAACTACTATGCCAACAAAGATGAGCTCCTTATCGCTATACATAAAAAGACTTATGCAATACTGTACAATAAAATTCGTAATGCTGTGAAAATAACAGATGCGCCCCTACAGCGATTTCGGAATATAGTTAATGCTTTTGTGGAATTCGGCATCCATAATATCAATATTTATGATGTTATGTTTAACAGACCTATTAAACAACACAGTGACTATATAGGTACTCCTCTGGAAAAGATATCCAGCGATGAATTTCGTAACTCACTTAAGGTGCTGACTTTTGCCGTCAAGACAATTCGGGCTTATAGAGAGACGAGGCCGGATTTAAAGCCTGCTGATCCGGAATTTTTAGCAATTCAAAGCATCAGCGCACTGCATGGTGTAATTTCACTGCACAACAGCGGAGTTCTGTATCAAGTTGCTGATGACCCGGAAATCGTATTGAAAAATATCGTCAATAACATAATTCGTTCGATCACTGGATGAGCTCCCTGTTGATCTGGCATATTTTCATTAAGCAGCGTGTTACATTAAAAATGAGTCTCTCCATCATACATTGATATAATCAGGAGGTTAATTCATGGAAAACAAAAACAAGTATATTCTGGCAATTGATCTGGGCACATCAGGGCCCAAGACCGCTTTAATCTCTGTTTATGGAGAAGTTGTTGACAGCGAGTTCAAGGATACACCCATCATTCTGCTTCCCGGTGGTGGAGCGGAACAGGATCCGGAAGGCTGGTGGAGCGCCATTATGTCCACCTCCAAAAAAGTGCTCAGCAAGAATCTTGTTTCGCCTGAGAATATCGTTGCCGTGAGTGTAACATCTCAATGGGCCGGCACTGTCCCGCTGGACCAGGACGGTAAACACTTGATGAACGCTATCATCTGGATGGACTGCAGGGGTTCTGAAACGGTGAAAGAAATACTAAAAGGCCCCCTCAAGATCGAGGGCTATCCCCTGTTTAAGTTTATGACCTGGTTGAAACTGACGGGAGGAGCTCCGGCGCTGTCCGGCAAGGATCCGATCTGCCATATTCTGTGGATAAAAAAGAATTGCCCGGACATATATAATAAAACCTATAAATTTCTCGAGCCCAAAGATTATATAAACTTACGTTTTACAGGGAAATTCGCAGCCACATATGATTCGATCGTACCTCACTGGGTTACCGACAATCGCGACCCCTCTCATGTGGTATATCATGATAAACTGTTGAAAATGGCCGGCATTGAGCGTGCAAAACTGCCTGACCTGATCCAAGCCATGGACATACTTGGTCCGTTGAAAAAAGAAGTAGCCGCCGAACTGGGTTTGAAACTCGGCACACCCGTCATCGGCGGAACACCGGATGTGCCGTCAGCGGGAGTTGGTTCGGGCGCGGTCAGAGACTATGAAGGCCATCTTTATATTGGCACTTCATCCTGGATCTCTGCCCATGTTCCTTTCAAGAAGACTGATATCTTCCACAGTATAGGGTCTTTTCCCAGTCCAATTCCCGGCCGTTACCTCATCCTTAGCGAACAGGAATGCGCCGGCAAATGCCTGACCTGGTTAAGAGATAATGTTTTATATCACAAAGATGAATTGATGATGGAGGAAAATGCTCCGGACATTTTCAAGGTACTGGATAAAATCGTAGCGCGGGTGCCGGCCGGCGCCAACAACGTTATCTTCACCCCCTGGCTTTACGGAGAACGCTCGCCGGTGGACGACTGTAATATCCGCGCTTCGCTATTCAACCTTTCACTGGAAAATAATCGGGGAGACATTCTCAGGGCTGTTTTTGAAGGTGTGGCTTTCAACTCAAAATGGCTGCTCGAACCTGTAGAAAAATTAATGGGTAGGCCTTTCCAACACATCAATTTTATTGGCGGCGGCGCCAATTCTGATGTCTGGTCGCAAATCATTGCCGATGTACTCGACAGGAAAATCCGGCAGGTCAAGGACTCGATCTATTCCAATGCCCGCGGCGCGGCATTCCTCGCCTCAATGGCCCTTAAATACATCACCTTAGAGGACATTCCGCAATACATCAAAATAAAGGCGGAATATACCCCCAATCCGGACAACAGAAAAATATATGATCAGGTATTTGCAGAATTCTTAAATCACTACAAAACTCAGAAAAAAGCGTGCGCACGGATGAATAAGCAAGCACCCGGTGTGTGTTCGCTGCCAACATAGTCGCAATGAAGAATTAGGAGGATACTATTCCATGGAATATGCGGAAATAATGAAAAGAAAAGATGTGATTTTGTCCAGACCGGTGCAACCGATCCCGAAGGACAAACTGGCTGACGAGCATAAGCGTTATGCCGAACGCTGCAAACGGTCGATAGATATTTTCGAGAAGGCCAAGGCGATGATTCCCGGCGGCGTCGAACACAACTTAAGCCAGAATAAACCTTTCCCCTTGGCGATGGACCGCGCCAAAGGTTACAAGATCTGGGATGTGGATGGTAATGAGTATATAGATTACCTGATGTGCGGTGCGCCCATTATGCTTGGCCACGGTTACGAACCACTCGATGAAAAGATTATCGAGATCATCCGGCAAAAAGGGCCGGCCACCGGTTTGACATCCGAGTATGAGCTTCTGGCTGCCCAGGAAATCATTAAAAACATGCCCGGTGTGGAGATGGTGCGCTTTCTTCAGTCCGGCACGGAAGCGGATATGGCGGCGCTGCGCATTGCGCGGGCCTATACCGGCAAACTCAAGATCATCAAGATCGGCGGCAGCTATCACGGCTGGTCTGATCAGATGATCTATTCAGTTCACATTCCCCGAACCGGCAATTTCGAATCCAAAGGCATTCCCACGGAATGCTTTGCCCACATTGTCGACGTGCCGCCCAATGACTTCGAAGCTTTGGAGAAGGCATTTAAAGATAATCAGGATAAAGGCGGGGTTGCCGGTGTGATGGTCGAGCCGATCGGCGGAGAATCAGGTGCCCATCCTGTTCATCCGGAATGGAATAAGACAATCCGTAAGCTATGCGATCAGTATGGATCGCTGATGATTTTTGACGAGGTCGTGACGGGTTTCCGTGTGGATATGGGCGGTGCGCAGAAGCTATTCAACATTATGCCCGATATAACAGTACTGGGCAAGATCATCACGCATGGTTATCCCTCATCGGGCGCAGTGGCCGGCAGAAAAGATGTCATGAAAGTCTGCGCGGGCAGTATGGGCGATAAGATATTTGTGGGCGGCACACTGGCGGCCAATCCCATTTCCATGGTGGCCTGTTATTATGCCTTGAAGTACATGGTCGAACAAGACGCGGTGGCGAAGGCGACCGCCCATGCCAACAGGTTAACCAAGGCTCTCAATGATCTGTATGCAACACGTCCTGATCTGGGATTCTTTGTTTATAATTTCGGCGCCATCATGCATTACATGACGACCGCATTCTTTTCCATAGACTTAAACGCGCCGGACGCGCTCACCGAGATTTTTACACGAAAGCAGGTTGCGGATGATTACCAGGTGGTGACGATGGCTCACGGATTGTGCACTCTGGCCGGAACTCGCATGTACACATGCATGCAGCACGATGACGAAGCGCTGAAAAGGACATTGGAGATATGGGAATATGTACTTTCACTGATTCCTAAAAGTTAAAAACCATAAAGCAACTAATTATTAAGGAGCAATTTATGAAAAAAAAGAAAGAAGCGATCTGCATAAAAAAAGATTTTGATGACTTCGCGGATAAACCCATCACGATACCGGAGAGTATCGACATGGAAAACCATTTGATCGCCACCTACTGGGCCCAGATGGACAAGGCGTGGGATGCATCGGTAATGAGCCAGGTGATCGCCATCGAACAGACGACCGGAACATGGACCCCGGTACCGGGAGAAACCCCGGAGATACGGGCAAAGCACGTGGCCAAGGTCATCGGCGTGTATGAGTCGCCCTACTATGAATACGGCGTTCCTGCGGATGTCACGGCCCGCCAGTATATTATCCAGGTGGCCTTCCCCTCCGCCAACGTGGAGGACCAGCTCCCCATGATGCTGACCGCGTTGGTCGGAAACATATCCATGGTGCCTAATTTCAAGCTTCTGGACATCAGGCTTCCCAAAGAAACGCTGGACCAGTACAACGGGCCCAGATTCGGGACCAACGGATGGTGGACCGCACTGGGTCTAAAGAAGGGGCGGCCGCTCCTCAATAACATGATCAAGCCCTGCAGCGGCTATCCTCTGGAAGTGGGAGCCGAGCTCTTCAGGCAGGCGGCCCTGGGCGGATGTGACGTCATCAAGGACGACGAGCTCATCGCCAACATGCGCTACAACGACGCAGTAAAAAGGGTCAAGGCCTACATGAAGATCGAAAAAGAAGTGTACGAGAAGACCGGCGAGCACACGCTCTATACAGTGAATGTAACCGATCGCCTGCCACGGATGTTCGACCTGGCTAAGCGTTGCATCGATGCGGGAGCCAACGCGATGATGGTCAACTACCTGGCAGTCGGACCCGAGGCGATGCGCGCCCTGGCCGATGATCCGGATATCAACGTGCCGATCCTAGCCCACATGGACGTGGCGGGCGCGTTCTTCATGTCTCCCTACCAAGGAATATCGTCCCCTATCATCTTCGGAAAGATTGCGCGGCTCTGCGGCGCGGACGCCATCGTGCTCCCCTTTTCCATGGGCGGTAAGGCCATGTACATGCATGAACGGTTCATGGCTACGACGCGGAACCTGATCTATCCGATGGGTAACCTCAAGCCCACCATGCCCATGCCTTCGGGAGGCATCACGCCGAACAACGTGCCTGATATCGTCAACACTCTCGGCAAAGACATTATGATTGGCTCAGGCGGCGGTATTCATGCTCATCCCAAAGGGCCAAGAGCCGGCGCACGTGCGTTGAGACAGGCCATCGATGCCGCGGTGAAGGGCATTAAATTGGAAGAGTATGCCAAAGAACATGAAGAACTGGGCATTGCCTTAGGAGTTTGGGGTAAAAAAACCGATTTCAAGATATAGATCAGATAAAAGTCTTTATCCTCAAGCCGGTGCGGGTCACTGATAAGACCCGCCCGGCTATTTTGTCGATACCGAAAAGATTTGTCTCGGTGAAGGAATGTAACCCTTGGATTACTACCTGCATGACGATCCGCGACTGCCTTTGGCTTGGGCACCGTGGTTCTCTCATGAATACATTACCTATTTTTCTGTCCAGGCCATAGACAGCGTCATGACCCTGCCGCAGGTACAGGTAAAACCGAACCCTAATTTCAACAATAAAAACTGGCCTATCGGTCCAAAGCATTTCGATTTATATAAGGAAAGTTACAGAGAATATCGAAAACTTTCTCCACTCTGGTCTTTTGCCTATGGAGAGCGCAATGCTGAATACAGTGTTGCCCCCCCGGAGAATAAAAGCATTGAGCCATGGAAGATACTGATTATTTACAGTACGGAACCGGATCTGCACCCGGACTGTGATCTATACCTCCATAAAAACCAGAAAGTCACCGGCGGATCTCACGGTTGGCGGCACATGCAATTCCAGGCACTGGGCATGAAGTTCGGGATAGCAACCGAGTCTGTCCATATACATATGGATCTTGCCAGAATGGCTTTTAAAAGCGGCAACGATTATTGGGGCTGGCGTTATTTGTCCCGTTGTACACATTATCTGGCCGATTTGGGCAATCCCTTCCATGTTCATGCTGTACCTTTGTGGTTTTTAATAAAGAACTTATTCTCTTCAAAAAAGCTTTTCCGGATTGTTTCCGCAGTGCACCAGAGTTATGAAATATATGTGGAACGCAGGTTTCGCGAGGGGTTTCCTGACTTCAAACAAGCCTTATTACAAGGCGCCCGCGAAGGGCAAGCCGCGGGTCATGATGTTATCACGGAAATTAATTCCTATACGCATCAGGCAACAAAACGGCTGAAGCCGATTTTCCATTTTTTTCTCGATGAGTTCGGTCAGGAACTCATCGATGCTTTCCGGCAAATGGATCAAAACAGTCATCTGGATACCGCCGCTCAGACCAATATGTGTTCGAAAGACGCAGCAAAGGTTATTTTTCAGGATTCTCATCTTCCCGCTTTGAACTTTCTTGACCGGATAACAGTTGATATTTTTTTTGATGTAGGGATGATGCTGGGAATACTGCTTAATGGGTTTTTACCACAGAAGAAATAATACATGTTGCCATTGCAAAACTCTTATTTTCCTGCCCTCTATTGTTGAAACTCCAATTCCGAAAGCGAAGCGCAGTGGAATTGGTAAGTTCAACAATCCCACAAAGCGGAGGGTTTAATAGCCCGCAACTTGCTGCGGAATCTGTTTCCAAAGATTGCTTTGGGGTTCATACCCATGATTTCTTCTCCTACTTTTTCTCTATTGCCTCTTTAACTTCACTGTTTCTCACAGCCGCAACCACCTCAATGATTGATTCGGGAAGAGTATTGATAGGCTTACCGGTAGAAAGGGCTAAATAATATATATGGGCAACTTTTTCCAAAAGTTCCGCATGGAGGATTGCCTTGTCGAGATCCCTGCCCAGGGCTAAGATACCATGGTTCTGGAGGATGTATGCGTTGGCATTATTGGATAATTTCCCTGCCACATTGTTAACAAGCTCCGGACTACCGGAAAGAGCATAGGGAACTATATCGACTGTCTGTCCCAGTGAAAAAGCAACCTCATCGAAAAGAGCGGGTATCGGCGTATTGATCAGGCCGAAGACGCTACCGTAGGTCTGATGCGTGTGAACAATCGCATTGACATCGGGTCGTTTTTGGTAAATGATACTGTGCATTGCCGATTCTACGGAAGGTTTTAATTTATGATTTTCTTCAATTACCGAAAGATCGAAGTCAACAATACAAATGTCTTCCGTGGTAAGCTCCAGATATCTCACTGATGATGGAGTAATGGCCATAACCGTTTTGTTTACTCGCATCGAAACATTGCCTCCGCTACCCCTTTGGGACCCAAAATAACCTTGATGGGAAAGCCATTGACTTGCTTCCAGTATATTTTTCTTATAGTTTTCGTATTTAGTCATGGGGAATAGATGATCTCCTTTCTTTCTTTAAAAAAATGCTAAAATTAAAAAATATTTGTTGACTTTATAATTTAACAAGATTAATTTAATCACATTAAATTAATGTTTATATCAGGTTTTTAATCATGTCAATAAAAAACAAAGTTGTTGAATAGATTTGTATTTGAAACATTTTTTGAAGCTGCTGATAATGGTGAGGTAGAAGTGGTCTTTGAGAGAATACCCGTTTTTTGAAGGCCGAATTTTTCACCTTAAACTTTAGGAGGGGAGAAGATGAAGAAATTTTGGTTAGTTTTTCTTTCGCTGGGGATGGTTATGGCCTTCAGTGCATCGGCCTTCGCGGTTGATGTACAATTTAGCGGCTCATATTTCGCAGCCGGAATGTATTTGAATCAAACATCGCTGATGAAAGGTTCAATAGACAAGAGCTATAACCCTTATACTAATGGGCCGTCTAACTTGTCCAACAATGACGATGTAAGCACAGCGTTCTACTTTCAGAGACTGCGAGTCCGGACGGACTTTATTATTTCGCCGGGCCTGAAGTTTATCACCCGCTTTGATGCCATGGAAAGAATCTGGGGCGGTGCGAGATCAACTCCCGGAACATATGATATACAATCGGCAGGAACCAGGGATGAACGTCAAAACATCGCCTTTGATTGGGCCTACATTGAGTATACCTCGCCCATCGGTTTGTTCCAGGTCGGCTATGCGGAGGATAACGTATGGGGAACCGTTTTCGGATGTAGCGGCAGCGGACCTCCCTCCGGGCAAATTTTATACGGAGCGCAGATAGGACCGGTTACTTTCGGCGCATCTATTACCAAGGAAGCTGACGGAAGTTTTTCTGCCGTGAACTCCACAGCTACAGCCACCGATACCGATTACGACAGGTATAACGTGTTTGGCATTTATAACTTCAAAGGCGGCGAGACCGGTTTGCTCTTCAGCTACAACCGTTTTGCTAATGATAAACAAAACCCCAGCTCCTTAACCCCGGGGATGGGTGCGTGGGGTGTCCCTTTAAATATGGGAGGTTCGTACATACCATATGCTAATATGATGTATATCTATACTTTGGCGCCCTACGCCAAAGTCAAGTTAGGACCGGTCAAGTTGGAAGCGGAAGTTATATACAGTTGGGGCTCGATTAACGCGGAAGATGGTTTAAAGGGCTATGATCTGCAATTGCAAGACATTATGGCTTATCTTAATGCCGTTGTTGATTTAGGTCCCGTTTACTTCGGCGGTACCGCTGCCTACATGTCCGGTGATAATGGCCAAAACGGGAGCCAGGTTAAAGGTAACGTTACGGGCGGCGGTATGGATTGGAACCCCTGCTTGATTATGTTCAATCAGGATCTCACTTACTGGGTAGGCCCAATTAATGGATACGGTGGAACTTATAACTTCAGCGGGAGTTATCCTAACACTGGTTATGGGGGTATGACCAATGCCTGGTTCGGCCAGCTCAAAGCCGGTGTCCATCCAATTTCCAACTTGGATATCAATACAGCAATTTCTTATGCGAAAGCCGATGAGATACCGGCTGGTTGGGCCGGCAGCTCTTATGGCTTGGAACTTGACGTTACCGGTACTTACAAAATCACCAATAACCTGTCTTATATGGTAGGTGTTGGTTACTGGTGGGTAGGTGATTATTACAAAGGCTGGGCACCCGATCAAAACGAAGTCAGAGACAACTACATGCTCATCAACAAACTGACTCTGACTTTCTAAGAATCTTTTTGTTTATCTACCAGTTTAAATCCCCGGGCTATTTGAAAGCCCGGGGATTTGTTTATTTAAAAAGCGTTTGGAATTGAAATTATTTGCTGTTATCCATGGCGTCTTTATAAAGTTTAACAACCTTTTGCACTTTCTTCAGGGCGAGTTTATCCACATAAGAGGCCGGCAATATTTTCATCATTTGATACTCCAATTTATTCTTCGCCACAATGTAACGCAATCTGGGATTTACCGCAGTAAGGACTTGATATACTGTTTTGGCTACTTCCAAAGGAGCCAATCCGGCCGTTTTCCCTTTCCTGATTGCATATTCACCAATCGCTCTGGCCTCCACAGCGAATAGCGATTCGGCATATTTGTTCAGGTATTTTTCTCCTTTATCCCAAATCGGGGTGGTGATCCGCCCGGGTTCAATAAGAATAACTTTCACGCCATAAGGGGTAATTTCCCGGCGGAGAGAATCGGAATAGCCCTCCAGAGCAAACTTACTGGAACAATACGGACCAAAGAAAGGCGTCGCAAAGAATCCACTGTCGCTGCTCATCATGACAATTCTACCCTTCGCTTTTAATAATAAAGGGAACATCGCTTGAGTAATCTGATGAACTCCAAAAAGGTTGACCTCAAACTGAGCGCGAAGATCTTCGACGCTCACATCCATTAATGGCCCCGCTTTGCCGATTCCGGCATTGTTGACCAGGCCAAATAACCCTGCTGTTTTTTCTTCAATTATTTTTTTTGCTTGTTTTACATCTTCAGTGTTGGTTACATCGAGTTTAAGTGGAGTTACGTTTGGATTTTTTGCCAGACCATCCAGTGCTTCCTGTTTTCGCGCTCCGGCAAAAACATGCATCCCATTTAACGCAAGATATTGTGTGATAGCCAGTCCAATTCCGGTGCTGGCGCCTGTAACTAAAACAGATGGTTGATTATTGATCATTTTTTACCTCTAAGAAAATATTTTTTTGGCCGAGTATAAAAATATATACCATTTCGATTTTAAAGGATCAGCTTCGGCAAGGAGGAGGCTCCGCAGACGTATTACTAATACGTTGAGGAAGCCGACGACGCAGTTAACAAAGTTAGCCGAAGAAAGCGAATTGGTATAATTATTAATAATAAAGCTAATTTTGGTTGGTAAATCTTTAAACAGTAAAAACGCTGCGTGTACAAACTGAGGTAAAGATATTAATAGCATAAAAAAAAGAAATAACGAGAAGGCATGAAAAGTGGTCTCTTTGACATTACAACTTTAACCCCGATAAACAGAAAATAGAATGCCATTAATGCAAATACAGTCGCAGCATATAGCCTCATTTCGTGTCTCCTTTTTCTTTTATGGCGAACAATTAATTTTCTTTATGGGTTTTTTCCTATAATTTGAATATCAATATATCACATGTCCTTTTTTTAAAAATAATAAATCCGCGATTTTATTTGGTAGTCCCACGGGGAGTTGAACCCCGGTTTCCGGCGTGAGAGGCCTATTTCTAATATTATATGTAATAAATTCAATAACTTACAAATTTGAAGTTGGGTAAAATTTGATTAATTTTGCACCCTATTTGCACCCAAATTCCGCGCTTTTCACAGGAAAGTTTATTCA
>CAVQCU010000136.1:0-15089 GCA_963710995.1 uncultured delta proteobacterium | reverse complement strand
TGCTGCTCGACGATTACACTGTATTGCTGCTGAAGCTATGATCAATCCGTCCACTGAAACAATGGCAGACGCTTCGATATCGGCCGCGGCGGCTTCCATGGATTTTGATCGTTCCCCCGTTTGTTTCACTCGTGATTTGGCCATAAGGATTTCTCCGTGAAATAATCTGTCTGAGTTTACCATAAAACCATATTCCCGAAAATCATTCGGCTTTCATCAAATTCAAAACGTTGCATTCGTAATTCCAACCCTTGACGACTGTAAACGGCGAGTGGTATCCTTTTCCCTACCGACCGTTCGGTACGGAAGGCTTATGACCCGAGATGATATTCTTGACGCCGCAGCACAGGTGATTCGCAAAAAGGGATTTCACGCGGCTTCGATGGCCGACATCGCCAGCGCCGTCAATCTGCAAAAGGCCAGCCTCTATCACCACTTTTCCAGCAAGCAGGAAATCCTGCTCGAACTTCTTGACCGCGCCTTGGAAATGCTGACCGCCCAAATTGCTCCCATCGTCAATCAATCCATACCGGCTGATGAAAAGCTTCGCCGAATAATTCATGTTTATTTACAGTCGCTGGCCGAGAAATCCCGATCTGTCTTCTATTCTATCTATTCGAGCATCGTTTATAGGATAAGAAATCTCATGCCCGCCATGTTCCAAATGGTGATCGATTCGAAAGCCTGTGGCGGGATGTGTGGATTCCATTGAACGCCAATATGCCAATGAACAGCGCCAGTGGTTGTATTGTATGGCAGTAATTCAATAATCCCCAGCCTCTTTGCGCACAAATAACAGCGACGCCAAAAGGAAATACCAGAAAAATCAAACGCAATACAACGACATCAATAATCTGCATACCAATATTGTTGACCCAACGTTTAAATTTGGATTTTAACAGAATTCGCTGCGGCGCAATCTTTTCTATAAGTGCCATAACAAAAAATATTGAGGCAAAAAACCACAAGCGCACTAATGCTTCAGGCGAAATAAAATTCGTATCGGCACCCATTATTGCAAAGCAATTTCTGCCATTATTTCTTAGATGAAAATAATTTCAAGTACTTTCCGTAACCTTCTTTTTCCAGATCATCTTTAGGAATAAAACGCATAGCTGCGGAATTCATGCAATAGCGAAGTCCGGTTGGTTTCGGGCCATCCGGAAAAACATGACCTATATGAGAATCGGCATGTTTGCTCCTCACTTCCGTCCGTGTGGAAAAGAGACCGCGATCTTCTTTTTCGATAATATTTCCGGGCTCCAGCGGTTTTGTGAAACTGGGCCAGCCTGTGCCGGAATCGAATTTATCCAATGAACTAAATAATGGTTCGCCAGAGACAATATCTATATATATACCTTCTTTTTTGTTATTATCATACTCATTTTTAAAAGGCGGCTCAGTGCCATTTTTCTGTGTAACTTCATATTGTATTTTGGTAAGTTTCTTTCTTAGGGTCGCATCATCCGGTTTATTGAATTTTTCCTGATCGGAAGATTCTAGGCCTGTCTCATTTCCCCATAATTTATGCACGGTTTTATCACGGCCAGACCCATGACGGTAGTAATTATAACGTACGGGATTTTTAGTATGGTAATTCTGATGATATTCCTCCGCAGGATAAAATTTAGTCAATTTAATTAAATCCGTAGCAATAGGTTTCCCAAGTTTGCCTGATTTTTCCAGCGTCTGTTTTGATTTTTCGGCAATCTGCCTCTGCTCTTCATTCTGATAAAATATGGCACTGCGGTATTGAGGACCGCGGTCACTAAACTGTCCGCCTCCATCCGTAGGATCAATATGGTGCCAGAAGTAATTTAAAAGTTGTTCATAGGTGATTTTTTGGGGGTCATAATAAACCTGCACGGCTTCAACATAACCCATTTCAGCATATGATTCATAGGTAGGGTTTCCCCCTTTCCCCCCGGCATAACCGGATACTACTTTTATTACACCGGGAACCTTCTCAAAATCTGATTCCGCGCACCAGAAGCAACCTGCTGCCAGTGTGGCGATATTTTCAGATGTTATTGCATTTGTTTTCATCATTTTTGATTTTCCCTCCCTCTGTTCAGTGTTACCGTTTTGACAACCTAATGCAAAGCTTAATATTACTATGTATATTAATATTTTTTTCATTATTTGCCTCCTTATAACGTCTTTCCTAAAAGCATAACGATGATCTACCAATTGTCAAGTAAAATGGAATATATAAAACTGATCGTATCAATGAAAAAAACTGAACTGTGAGGTAAAGTTAATCACTTGACACCCAAAGCAAGGTCAAGTACTCTTTAAATAACATGTTGATTCTTGTTTTGACTCAATTGTTTCACCGAAATTTTACGGAAAAGATTATATGCCTGTAAACTATTTTAAAAACGCTAAATCATTGCGACCACTGTTATTTGTGATATTTTTATTGGCTGTCATTATCCTGCTGAAATTTTCCGGAGTGGCGGATAAATTATCTGATGTGCGTGAATGGATCAATGGACTCGGTTTCTGGGGTCCACTGGTTTTTGTTCTAATTTATATAATGGCTGTTATTCTGGCACTGCCCGGATCAGCGATAACGATTGCCGGGGCCACTCTTTTCGGTTCAGTTTGGGGAGTAGTGCTGGTAAGTATCGCTTCCACAATCGGAGCAAGCATCTGTTTTCTGATATCCCGTTATTTGGCCCGGGACTTCATTTTACGCAAATTCGCGCAAAACGAGAAATTCCTCAAACTGGATCGCATGGCAGAAGAACATGGAGCAATAGTTGTCGCAATAACACGCCTCATACCCATTTTCCCTTTTAATGTTCTCAATTATGGCTTCGGCCTTACCGGTGTGCCTTTCCGAACATATGTCTTCTGGTCATGGCTATGCATGCTGCCCGGAACAATTTTATATGTGGTGGGTACTGATACTATTCTAAGTGGGATATCAGAAGGTAAGATTCCCTGGCTGCTGTTTTCAGTACTTTTGCTTGCCGCAATTATCCTGGTTTTTCTTGTATCTTGGGCCAGAAAGAAGTTGTCTAGCAATAAGAATAAAAATATATAAAGCTAAAAATAATTTGTTACTTGTTTAATTAACGGTTCATAAACGACAAGGTTTTAATTTGTAACAAACATGATTCGTGCCCGATGAAAAATATCAGAGCTACACATTTTGTGGCCAAGATTTCATTGACATACAAGACTGAGTTCCTTAAAGTTAAACTATGAAAAAGCAATACCTTATCAAAGGAGATATTTTATGAAAATTATACTTGTGCTCTCAGCAGCATTTCTTGTATTTTTTACAGCATGTTTAGTAAGGGCTTCTGACTATGTAGACCTTCGTGACGGTAAATTATCCGAGTGTCCTGATTCGCCAAACTGTGTTTCATCGCAAACAGTAAAGAAAGACCACATTGTTGATCCTTTGTCGTATAAAGGGTCTTACAGCGAAGCAAAACAGGCGCTCCTGTTAATTATATCTTCTTTACCGAGAACAAAAATCATAGCCGATAATGACCGGTACATACACGTTACCTTTACATCACGCCTAATGCGATTTGTAGATGATGTAGAATTCTTGTTTGATGAAACAAATAAACAAATCCATGTACGATCTGCTTCGCGCGTGGGATATTCAGATATGGGTGTTAACAGAAAAAGGGTCGAAGACCTGCGCAAACGGCTGAACGAAAGGCTCAAATTCTAGCAATTACTATCGCAACATGGAATTCCCTGATCATATTCATCTTAAATAATTCTGTTCAATCCTATTGACTAAACGTTTAATTAGTACATAAAAAACGTATTATTATAGATTTATTATAGATCTGCTTCTGATGAATTATTCTCCATTGATGGGGAGTTATTCCTCACTTATTATTTGAAAAAAGTGGCATGCAATCTGAGTAAAAATTATTTATCAGTTATTTTAATAACATAGACATTACCGATTTGTATTTCGTTGTTGGCATATAAGTTGCTGTTATATGTTTACTCTCTGTTCTGGAGGTGATTCATCATGAAAAAAGCTTTATGGTATATAGTTGGCGCGATTTTTCTTTTGTCAACGTTAGCTTTTGCAGTTGATAAACCAGCTTCCCTTGTTACAGTCGATCCGGTTAAAGCAAATCTTGCAAAGACCGCCAGAATGCATGCTAGAGGAAAGGTTATTGAAATTTCCGATGAAGCCATTAAGGTTGAACGTACCGTAAAAGGTGAAGTTGAAATTATGGAGTTTGCTTTAGAAAAACCTGTAAAAAATATCATTGTAAATGATTCCGTGAAAATAGCATACACTGAAAATGATGGTAAATTAATAGCATCGAGAGTGGCCAAAGTAACTTTCAAGAAAAAAGAAAATAAGCCGGCTGAGGCAACATCTACTTCAGGTAAAAAATAATTAGTTGGAGTCCCTTAATTATAAAGGGTAGTAAAATAAAACAAATTTAAGAAGGAGGATTTTAAGATGAAGCGTTTAGTATTGTTTGTTGTAGCATTGGTTTTCGCATTTTGTACCACCGTTATGGCGGCTGGGGACATGAAAGCTCCTGCAGCAGCTCCCGAAACAACGCCATTAATGGAAAAGGCTGCTCCTACAAAAGTTGAAAAAGTAAAGAAAGCAAAGAAAATGAAAAAAATGAAGAAAATGAAGAAAGAAATGAAGAAAGAAGAGAAGAAAGACATGGCTCCTGCTGAAGCACCCGCAAAATAAGTTTGTAAAAACTTTATGTGGTTTTAAAGAAGGGACAGTTTTTACCTGCCCCTTCTTTATTTTTTACTACACCCACAAAACAACTGGCTAAAGAAAAAATCAGATGAGTTTCAAAATGTCTTTTTAAAATATGTATAATAAAGAAAAACTGCCTTCATGCTCACAGCTCCCGTCATTTTTTGTAAACTAACAACATATGATTTATCGTCATGTATCCAATAGATAGTAATAATATCACGCGAGATATTATTACTATCTTTTTATTTGCAGAATCGGTAAACTGATGATACTTAACCTATAGTTATTATTACAATAATTTAAGGAGGTTTTATATGAGTTACTATGAAGAGAAAGAACTTGCCGATTTTCCCAACATTACCGAATGGGCACAGAAAGAAGGAAATAAATTTTTTGAATATTACGGTGCCGCGACTGGCGCAGGCAAACTCACAGAGAGGGAGAAATCGCTCATCGCTCTTACCGTGGCGCTCACACAGAACTGCCCGTATTGCATTGACGCCTATACCAACAAGTGTCTTTCCCTCGGAATCTCCAGTGAGGAAATGATGGAGGCCGCGCATACTGGAGCCGCGATGATGGCGGGCGTAACACTGGCGCATTCCACTCAGATGCGAAAAATCATCAAGAAAAAGGAAATGTAATGGACACCCGCGAACAACTTCGCATCTTAGGCCGGATTGGCGATATCCCTTCTCTATCGAGAAAGATCCGCGAGATAGACATGTTCCCGCTATACGCGAAGGGAATAGAAATTTTACAGATTAACACGGGACGGTGCTGTAATCTCTCCTGCCGCCACTGTCATGTCGATGCCGGACCTCTCAGGACAGAGATCATATCCATGCCGGTTTTGGAGAAATGCCTTGAGATTCTTTCCTCATTTCCAATCTCAACGATTGATATTACCGGTGGCTCTCCGGAAATGAATCCACATCTCGAATGGTTCATAGGCGAAGCAGTTCGGCTCAACCGGCGCTTGATTATTCGTTCCAACCTGACACTACTTCTCGAAGAACCGTATCGCCATTTCATGGATGTTTTCGCGCAAAACAAAGTCGAGATTGTGACTTCGCTTCCGGATTATCTGGAAACAAAGTCAGACCGCCAGCGCGGCATGGGTGTATTTGGCAAAGTTATTAAGGCTCTCCGCGAACTAAATTTACGCGGCTATGGCATGAAAAACAGCGGCTTGTATATTGACATCGTCCACAATCCTGTAGGTGCCTATCTTCCGGGCTCACAGGCGGCGCTGGAACACGAGTACCACGAACGTCTTCTTACCGAGCAGGGAGTTCATTTCAACCAACTTTTCTGCCTCACTAATCTCCCTGTCGGACGCTATCTTGATTATCTCATCGAATCCGGAAATTTTGAAGATTATATATCCGCGCTTTGTCATTCATTCAATCCTGCCGCAGTCAAAAATGTGATGTGCCTGACGACGCTTTCCGTGGGATGGGACGGATTGCTCTATGATTGCGACTTTAATCAGATGCTCGGTCTCACCGTCAATAACGGCTCACAAACGAATATAATGAATTTTGATATGGATAAACTCAAAAACCGCAAGATCGTTATCAATAATCACTGCTACGGTTGCGTTGCCGGTTCCGGTTCATCATGTCAGGGGGCAACAACGGTGGGAAATTAGCGACATGAAAATATCAGTTATCATCCCCGTTCTCCATGAACGCGAAAAAATCAACGAAATACTTGATTCGATAAAATCAATTGCTGCTGATGTACCATATGAAATGATTGTCGTGGATGGTGATGCATCGGGTGACACCATTGCTCATATTTCTGATTCCAGTGTTATAACCCTGACGACACCCAGAGGTAGGGCACTTCAGATGAATGCGGGCGCCGCCAATGCTTGCGGGGATATCCTTCTTTTTTTGCATGCCGACACACTCCTGCCTCAAAAAGCCTTTCCAAAAATTATCACGGCCCTTTCTAACAGCAGTTTTATAGGTGGCGCTTTTGATCTAAAAATACAAAACCACCGATGGATATTCAGGATTATTGGCCGAGCTGCCTCGTGGAAGCACCGTCTGACGCGTGTACCTTACGGAGACCAGGCGATCTTTATGCTGCGGCGATATTTTGAAAATATCGGCGGCTATGCTGGGATTCCCCTGATGGAAGACGTGGAGCTGATGAGACGTGTAAAGCGGCAAGGCGGGCGCATAATAATCCTACCCGATGCCGTGACAACATCTTCGCGAAAGTGGGAAACTGATGGTGTATTCTACACCATCATGAGGAACTGGATTATTCAGGTTCTTTATCTTTTTGGTATGCCCGCTCGGCGTCTTATAAAGTATTATTATAAATAACAGCATCTATTTTTGTACAAAACCAGACTTTTAAATATCATCCGTTTTGACGAGTTTAGACTCCTTGAGTTTCAGCATGAGAAACGCACTCACTATCATGAGCGCCATGAAGACGAGCATAGCGGGCGTTTTTGAGGCGCTAGCCGCCGTCAAGATGTCCATACCGAAGATAAAGATGATTCCCGAAATCTGCCCGGCAAGGAGAAGCAATCCCTCTGAGGTGGCCTCGGGCGCCGGATAACATATTTCAGCACCGTACTGATAGCAGATGGGAGCGGCCGATAGAAGAAAGAAACCAAATACGAAGCCTGACGCGAGGAGCAGCCAGTAACTGCCGGCGTAGGTCATTCCGATAATTCCGGGGATAGCACCGATTGCCCCGATGACCATAAAAAGTTTTCTTTTACGCAATTTATCGGATAAAACTGGCAAGATGGAGGCGCCGATTATGCCGCCGATCATCATGAGCGCCCCGACAATCCCTGCTTCCGCAATGGTAAAGCCACGCGGGCTGACAATTTGTTCGATCCAGGTCGTGATCGCATTGAAGATTCCCAGCGCGATAAAGAACACGATGATGAGATAGATCATATCCTTCTGCTTTAATATGTGTTTCAGACCGGCGAATACCGCAATCCTTTCGTCATGGCCGGGGGGACAGGGCGGTGTGGGAGGATGCTCTCTGTTGAACAGGATAAAGATCACTGCACCGGCAAGAGTGACGATCCCGTAGATCATCAGCATCTTTTCCATACCGTACATTTTGAAAAGGATTGGCGTAAGAACCATCGCGACAATAATTCCCACGAATTGAGCCAGCACAGATAAGCCCGACTGGGTCGCCCGTTCATGAAGGGGGAACCACCGCGCGCCCACCTTGGTAACAGCGTTCATGACGAAAGGCTGTCCAATAGCAATCCCGATTTGAGCGATGACAACCATATCGTAGTTGGCACCGTAAAATCCTTTCATGAATCCGAAGACACCCATAAGCACAGCGCCGATCCCAATGCCGATCCGGATGCCCCATGTGTCGATTATATATGATGCCGGAAAGGATATGAAAATATAGACGACCATAAAGATCAGAGAAAGTAAGTCAATTTGCATGGCGGGTACATTGTAAAATTTTACTGCTTCGCTGGTTATGGGCGCAAAGATGATCCACTGCAGCTGCATTAACGCGTTGACGAGAAAGTACACCAAAAGCACTACCCATCTATAGCCGTAAACCTTAATGCCTGACTGCTCCATTTTACTGACCTCCTTAATTTATTATTGATGATATTATAAAAATTTGCATCCACGACGCGCAAGTACGCCTAATTATCTGCCAACCTCTTCTTGTATCTCCCACCTTTTGATATGCAAAAAACTTTTCCCCGCGTACATTTCAAGTTACCTGCCGCTTATAGCGGCAGGTAACCATAACATTATTGATAATTACTTAAGTCTAAACCATTGTGAAGATCTCCCAAACAAACTAATACCAATGTATCCCCGGACTGTCAACACGTCGTCCTTAAGCCACATTTTACATTTATAGGTATTGTCTTCATCAGGATCCAGGATCGTTCCACCTGCGTATTCCGGGCCTAACTCCTTATCCACATTTCCGGTTTTTTTCATGTCTTTCAAAATGATCATGCCAACGAGCGGCTTATTTTTTAAATCTCCCGTGCATTTTTTACAGACCGTATCCGGGGGATCAATCAAGAGTTTGGTAATCTTACCGAAGTATAGACCATTCTTCTCAAATATTTCGATATAGGATGCCGCCTTCCCCTTGTTAACACCTTGATCCTCTATTTGCTTCCATGTTCCGATAATCGTACTCTCAGCTTTTGCGGTAGCGCTAAAAAAAACAACGACAAACATAAGAATCATAACACCTGCTAAAATTTTTTTCATGATGTCTATACCTCCTCTGAAAGTGCTTTGTTGAAAAACAAGTTAACTTCTTAATAAACATAGGGTGAATTGTTTCACCCCGCTCCCACGCACCGAATTTGCACTACCAATTATTTTACGAAAAAAATTAATTGACTTTATTTAGGGCTTTTATTTCATCTTCAAATAAAGCGCCAAGCCGAAACCAACGCACCAGATATTGATAAAGGCGTTCAGCATCAAATCCAGAGTTGATATCATATAGACACCGTTCTGGATATTGAAGCTGAAATCGAGAAAACCCAGGAACATAAGGCCGCCAGAGCAGACGAAAGCAAGAGTCCTTCCCGATTCCTTGTTTTTTAGCAGGAGTATGCCTGAAGCAATTATGGCAATTGACAGGATAATATCGGGCAGGGGGAAGGAATGCTCATAGGCAAAATAGCATAGCGGAGGATTTTCCGGCGCGAGGCCTATGGTAAAAAAGCCTATCCAGAACAGTATTATCCCGATGCCTGTCAGTAGTTCGAATACGGCAATTGTTTTCAGTTCTTTTGTTTCAATCATTTCAGCACCTCGCCCCTACCTTTTCCGCGTTCTATTTATGGCCGAGTCCATAACCATATCAATTATAAAAGGCATATGCCTCTTCAAGAAATAGGTTAGCTTACCGTCAAATCCTGGAATTATAATGAAGGTGTTTTTCCTGATGCCGTCAATAAGCTCTTTTGCAACCGCATCGCTGCTCATAACCTTGGCGCTTGCAGAGATGGCTTTGGTTTCTGCAGGCTTTGTGAGGTTTTCAGTGGCAAAGCCCGGTGTATCGGTATCGGGCGGGCAAAGCACCTGAACGGAGATGTTGTATTTTTTAAGCTCGCTCTTGAGGCTTTCCGAAAATCCCACGATAGCGAATTTCGAAGCCGCATAATCGCAGTAACCGAAAACACCAAGAAAGCCCACCATGGAAGAAACATTGACGATCACACCGCCTTTAACCTTCATGTGCGGCACAAGAACCGAACACGCATTCCATATGCCGTAGAGGTTTGTCTTCATAGTGTCATCGAACTGCTGGTAGGTGATATCCTCAAAATGTCGGGGATAGGCCCTGCCCGCACAGTTAATCAACACATCAGGTATCCCAAATTCGGCCAGTGCCGATGAAAACACGGCTTCGACGCTATCTCTTTTAGAAACATCCATGGATCTGCCGGCAAACTTCTGTCCCGAAGATACGCCGCAGGACTGTATTTGCTTTAAGGCTTCATCCAGAACTTGCTGCCGCCTGCTGAAGATAATTACACTGGCTCCATTAGTCGCCATTAACTTTGCGGTCGCCAGGCCGATACCGGATGAACCACCCGTTATGTAAACTAATTTGTTCTTGAAATCTTTCATTTCCCTCTCCTCCTTACTTCTGTTTGAGCGAAGCGATATCCAGCGTCTTCAGCCATTTCATGGTTTTTCGGAACCCTTCCCGGTAGGTGATGCGGGGCTTCCAACCCAACTCCCGCTGGGACTTGTCAATGGAGAACCTGAATCTCGAACCCAGGTTGGTAACAGTATAGGTAGTGAGCAAAGGACGCATCTTAATGCGGAACAGCTTCCAGATGAATTCCATCACTCTGGCCGCGGTCATAGCTAACCAATATGGGATGTAGGTCTTGACGTGCGGCACACCCAACGCTTCGGCTATTCCCGCGCAAAATTCCTCCAGGGTTGTCGACTCGCCGTCGTGCACGAGGTAGCCATTGCCGATAGCCCTTTTATCCTCGGAGATCAGCATCAGCAGGTCGACCAGGTTATCTATATAGGTGGGCCACACGATGGCTCCCTTACGCCAGAAAACCAGTTCCTTTTTAATAATTGCATCAGCAAGCAGTGGCACAAAGGTCTGGTCGCCCTCGCCGAACACCCACAGTGGATAGACCATAGCCAGTGGCAGTCCCTGCTCCTCATGGTACCTGCGCATGACCTTCTCGGCATCTATCTTGGAATCAGCGTAGGGTTCGCCCCAGTATTGCAGCGGCATACTTTCATCCATCACCTTCGACTCGTCCGTGCCGAACACGTCGCAGGTGCTGATATCCACCAGGCGGGACACCTTCGCGTCAATAGCCGCCCGGCAAATATTCTCGGCGCCACCCACCGTGACCTCCCAGAACAGCTCCTTTTTCGCCCAGTCGGTAACTATCGCAGCAGTATGGAAGATGATATCCACTTCCCCGACTGCGTGCCTGACCGCTTCATAATCGCGGATATCGCCGTTGACAACCTCCACACTTTGCTGTCTCAACCAGGCCTCACCAGCATCGCCCGGCAGCACCAGCGCGCGCACCCTGTTGCCCTTTGCTAGGTTCGCTTTTACTACATGGCGTCCGATAAATCCGGTAGCTCCAGTTATTAAAACCCTTTTCATATCTCAACCTCGCAC
This sequence comes from uncultured delta proteobacterium, assembly GCA_963710995.1. Classification (GTDB taxonomy): domain Bacteria; phylum Desulfobacterota; class Syntrophia; order Syntrophales; family Smithellaceae; genus Smithella. Next base: position 3,703 of record CAVQCU010000136.1, on the reverse strand, counting down.
TGTTATGATTAAACACATTGCATTCTTCACTTTCATATATTCCCTTTAACCACAGATTGTACCTTGTTTAATCGCTTGAAAATGCCCCGGTTTTTTTTGTAGATGTTAACGAATTCGTTGAACAACTCATCATAGATTCCCTTTTGTTTGGCATCAGGATCATACACATTTTCATACTTGATCAGATTCGGGATATCCTCAAAACTTATAAACCCAAGCCCCGCAGATGCGATGAAAGCCGCACCTCTGGCATTGGATTCAATCGGGTCTTTAACCTGGCGAATTCTACGGTCGAAAACATCTGCAAAAATCTGGCACCAGAGGGAGGAGATCGCGCCGCCCCCGATTATGTTAATCGTATCCATCCTCCTGCCAATAAAACGCTCCACATATTTAAGGCTCCAACGCGTGTTATAGGCCACGCCCTCGAGCACGGCTCTGGCGAAGTGATCCGCAGTTGTTGTGAGGGATATGTTGTAAAAGCTTCCCCTCAATGTTGTGGAATCAACAGGGGTGCGCTCTCCGTTGAGCCATGGAGTGAAGATGAGTTTGTCGCTTCCGGGCTTAACCCTTGAAGCCATCTTATTGAGCAGCTCATAAGGATTCATCGGATTTGTCCCCTGATAAAATTCATTCTTATGAAGTATTATGTTGTTTAGTAAAAAGGAAAGACTTCCTCCGGCAATATCCTGTTCGTTGATGCACTGGTATCTGCCAGGAATGGCGGAAGGAAGACTTGCGATGCTGTGGAAGAGGTCGGTTCTTTTAAAGGGAACCAGACACTCTATCCAGGAAGATGTTCCGATATACACATGCCCCTCGAAATCCCTCACCGCTCCGGAGCCAACAAGCGCAGCCTGGTGGTCTGGAGAGCCGGCGACTACCTTGAGATCTTTTCGCAGACCCAAAGCCTTTGAAACATCAGGCTTGATTGTGCCTATCACATCCATCGACTTCACCAGAGGGGGTAGCTTTCCCCTGTCCAGGTCCATCGCCCGTATGAGTGGATCGCAGTAGTGGATGTTATTAATATCGCGCGTGTCAGTTACCCAGAAAAGCATCACGGAATCATGCGAGGCCATTATTTCACCGGTCAACCGCAGGTTAAGGTAATCCTTGCTTCCCAGAAAGGCATGGGTTTTTTCATAGATTTCAGGATGTTCATTTTTGATGAGCAGCACATGGGCGATATCATCCTTGCCGGAGAGCTGGGGACCTCCACCTGTGTAGTGGATCGACCGTAGCACTTTGAAAAGATTATATCCCTCGACTGTAGGAAATCCACCCATCATTTCTTTGATGTATGGCGCGCCCCTTGAGTCCATCCATGTGAGACAGTTCATCAAAGCCTTGCCGTCTTTGTCCACGGCCACAGTGCTGGAGAAGGTGCTTGAGACAGAGGCCGCGATAATCGATCCCCGGTCCACATTCCCTTTAGCGATTAATCTGAGTGATGCCTTGAGGAGGGCGTTCCACCAGTCCTCTGGATTCTGCTCTGCTCCTCCGTTGGGCAGGTAAAAGGTTGGTGTGGGCTCAAACTCGAAATCGACAATCACGCCCTGCTCCGTAACCAGCGCTACTTTCAGACCGGAGGTCCCATGATCAATAGCCAATATATGCCTCTGTGCTTCTTTTATTGCCTGTTGAGCAGACATAAGGATTTCCCCTTTTATTAACTACTAGATATTGTTTGCGAGAAGTTCCCTGCTCTCCACCTAAGAAATCCCAAACTGTGAAATGTCAATTTTGGATTTATTTCCTTTCTCATCAACTGTTTCCAGAATGATACTTCCGCTTGATGTACCCTTTTTCCCTGTTAAATCGTAAACCTCCCCAACCGTCTTGAGAAATACTATGGGCTCCATGCAGGCCTCCGGAGGCATTATACCATTGCCCTTTATCTGCCCGCGGTTCATCATAATGGCTCCAACTGCAGCAGGAATTCCGGTTCCTTCGCCCAGGCCCTCGCTCTCTGATACTAGGTGAAAACGATATTCCTTATATACGCCCAGCTTCTTTCCCTTTACGATAACTGAAACGCAGCCGCGCGGTTTTTCGAGTCTCGATTCCCTGAGGATACGTTCCCGCTCTTTGAGAATATAGGCCATGGCGAAATCATAGGGCACAATGCTTTGGCCCTTCACATCAATTGGTTTACGGCTGGCAAGACCGAGCCCACACAGGTCGCGCGTGAGATTATAATATTCTTCGGGGATAACAGAACCCTTATTTGTCACCTGTTTGAGCTTGATGTACCTGTACATGGTAACCTGCTCAGGATGGGGATAGGGGTAAAGGGGAACCTCGCCTAAAACAGGAAACTCGAAATTCTGCCGCAAGGCAATGCCATCCTCGGCAAAGTACTTCACGTACTTGAGTTCGCTGTCAAGAAACATGGGACAGTCAATGGTCATGCAGTGAAAACGGTGACCGATAACCCCTTCGCCCTCAAATTTCTCGCCGCCATGGGCGTGGAAGATGTCGATGGAATCCGTTTCATCCAGCAGTAGGTCTGATGCCAGCTTTCCCAGGAGATTGGTGATGCCCGGCGAATTCCCTATGCCCAGGAGAACGGGAATACCCGCCTCTTTAGCGCGGCTGTCCATATTCAGCATCTCAAGGGTGACATCCACGTCATCACAGACATCAAGGTACTTGATTTTCTCCTGCAGCATAATCTCCACAATGGGTTTTACTGTGCTGTAGAAGGGACCAACGCAGTTGAGGACCACAGCACACCCCTTTACCGCTTTTCTGATACTTTCATTGTCATGAGCATCAAAAAAAACCGCAGAGAGCCGAGGATCTGAAAGCTCGTTCACCATTTTCTCAGCCCGTTTGATATTATAATCGCTGATAACTATTTTTGAAAATTCCTGGCTTTTCACGAGGGTTTTTACAGCCACAGAACCAACAGCACCGCAGCCTCCCAACACTATCACCTTTGACATGATTACCTCCAATATCTTTGATATTTGATAAGAACTTGCCTCTGATGAGATGACAGGGAGTATAAGAAGAACGGTCTTGTATGTCAATGAAATATTGATTACAGTTTGAAAGGAAGTAGGCAAATCAAAATCGGCGTACGCTCACTTACAGGAAGAAGGAAATATTCCACAAACACGGAAACCAAGCCATTACGTATTTGCATGTTTCATCCCATATTCAATAATCATCGTCCGCTGTAATCCGTCACGTCTAGCATTGCCCGGGTCACGCGGTTACTTTGGTCTTGCCGGCTTTGCTTCAAATTTCTTAATTTCCACAGAAAATGGTGCTTCATACGCAAATTGCCACCCGTAGCACTATAATCAAGGCCCCATGGGTTACAAATAAATAGTTATAACTATATGATTTAAATAAGCAATTATTAAATATTAACTAATGAAAATAGCCTGAACATTTGGATTTAACGATGCATAACATAGAGTGTTACTCTATTTAATAATGTAATTAGGAGAAACTAGAGCATCATATTGAAATAGCTACTAAAAAGCATCATATTAACCATATTTAACATAACAAAATAATAATCATTTGATATCATTAAAAAATATGCTCGGCAATATTGTTTTGCGCTGACTGAACATTACATTTAACGATGCATGGCATAGAGTATTAGTATATTTAATAATGTGATCAGAAGAAAAGCGCGTATGATTACATAAAAAGAGATGTAACTAATTTGTAACTGTCTTGA